>PMYN01000118.1:54693-54990 GCA_003171215.1 Gemmatimonadota bacterium
AACCGACGGGGAATCTCGACTCGAAGCTGGGCCGCGAGATCATGGAGGTGCTGACCGAACTGAACGGCACCCGCGGCATCACGATCGCGATGGTCACGCACGATCAGGGGATGGCCGCGTACGCGCACCGCATCGTGGAGTTCCTCGACGGCGCCGTGCTCAGCGATCGCGCGACCGTTCCGGTGGGAGCCTGACGTGTTCTGGGACGCATTCCTGCTTGCGGCACGGGCGCTGCGGCGCAACGTGATGCGATCCGTGCTCACGATACTCGGTGTCGTGATCGGCGTCGGCGCCGTC
>PMYN01000094.1:0-3106 GCA_003171215.1 Gemmatimonadota bacterium
CCAACCCACACGATGCCGGCGAATGAGAGGCCGAGCACGACCAGGGAGATGAGCAGATATGCGAGCTGTGGTCCGCTGAAAATCGCGTTCATGCGCGGGGTGGAGGCGTGATCTCGTGAATCGTGATCGTCTGTTTCGCGGTGCCGTCGGTCCACGGGACNNGACGAGGGCGACGCCGCCCGGCGCGAGCGACGCGACGATCGCATCGGCGACGAGCGTCGCGTACTCGCGCTCATAGAGTACGTCGGACGCCAGCACGAGGTCAAACCTCCCGAGATCGGACGGAAATGCGCGCCAGTCCACGTGCCGTGTGCGCGGCTCGCGGCCCGCGGCGCTCAAGCCGTTGCGCCGCGCGAAAAGCAGGGCGTCCTCGTAGTAGTCGGTCGCGACCACATCGAATCCGGCGCGCAGCGCGCCGATGGTGACCAGTCCAAGGCCGCAGCCGAGTTCGAGGGCGCGCTTGCCCCATCCGTCGAGCTCGGAGACGATGCTCGCGAGCGCCGTCGACGACGGCCAGATGTCCGCCCAGTACGGCAGGCGCTCGTCGCGCTCGAAATCGATCTCGTTGATGAGCTCGTCGGCGCTGCGCGGCGTCTCGAGCGTTACCTCGCCGCCGGCGACCGCGACGCTCACTTTCGCGAGGACGAATCGGCGGTCGAGCGCCTGCAGCTCCGGCGCGAGTTCAGAGGGCAAAATCGCTCGCCAGTTCCGCGTCGTCGCCGATGAGAATCGCGTTCAGCGTTTCGCCCGCGCCCACGCTCCGGCGATCGGGCGGAACCACCAGGAGCGCGTTCGCATTCGACATCGACGTGAGGATGCCCGAACTCTGCGGGCCCGTGAGGCGCGCCGTGCTGCGCCCATCGCGCACGGTGACGATCGCGCGCAGGAAATGCGTGAGCTCGGCGTTGGTCGTGAGCGGCTCGTCGAGCACCACCTGCACGGGACGCCGGAAGAGTTTCCGGTGGCCGCGCATCTTGTGGATAGCGGGCCGCGCGAACAGCTCGAAAGTCACCATCGTCGAGACGGGGTTCCCGGGGAGCCCGATCCACGGCTTGCCGTCGAGCAGGCCGAACCCGATCGGCGCACCGGGTCGCATGCGCACCCGCCAGAACTTCATTTCCGCTCCCATCGCGTCGAGCACGCCGCGCATGTGATCGTGCTCACCCACCGAGATCCCCGCGGACGTGATGATCATGTCGCACGAACGCGCCTTCTCCAGCAGCGCGCGCAGCGATTCCGGCGAATCCGATGCGATCCCGAGATACACGGGCTCGGCACCGGCCGCGCGCACGAGCGCCTGCAGTGTGTAGCCGTTGGAGGAAACGATCTTCTTTCCGGCCCGAACCTGGTCGAATCCATCGAGCTCGACGAGTTCGTCACCCGAGGTCAGGATCGCGACGCGCGGTGCGCGGACAACCTCCACCTCCGCGAAGCCGAGCGAGGCGAGCACGCCGATCTGCGCGGCGCCGACCGGCGTGCCCGCGGCAATGGCCACGCGCCCCTCCGCGATGTCCTCGCCCCGCGGCCGCACGTTCTTCCGCGCGTCGCGCGCGTCGCGAATCTCCACGCTGACGGTGCCGCCGTCGGTGTCCTCCTGACGCACCACGGTGTCGACGCCTGCGGGAACCGGCGCGCCCGTCATTACTCTCGTCGCCTCGCCGGGGCCCACGGTGCGCGACGGGAACCGTCCCGCGGCGACGCTCTCGATCACGCGCAGCGTCACCGGCAGACGCACGAGGTCCGCCGACCGGACCGCATAGCCGTCCATCGCCGAGTTGTCCCACGGCGGAAGCGTCACCGGCGCGACGGCATCGACCGCGAGCACACTGTTATATGCGTCGAGCAGCGGGCGCTTCACGGAGCCGAGAGCGCGCACCTCGGCGAGAATTCGCGCGACGGCGTCGGCGACCTGGAGCGGCGCACTGTTGCCGGATCGTTTCTCCACGGGTCAGTGCGTCCCGATGCGGCTGGACGCGAGCAGCACGAGCATCGCATCCTGCACGCGCTCGACCTCCCTGTTCGGAACCGTGAAGTTGTTGCACAGGAAGCTGAACAGGAGCATCCGGCCGTCCGCCGTCGTCACGTACCCAGAGAGCGATCTCGCCTTGTCGACCGTGCCGGTCTTGGCATGCACGTTCCGCTCGGCGGGAGTTCCCTTCATGCGCGCGGAGATCGTGCCATCGACGCCTGCGATCGGCAGCGCGTCGTACCACACCGAGAAATCGCGGCTCGTTCGCATCACGTCGAGCACGCGCACGATGGTCTCCGGCGTCACGTAGTCGTGGCGCGAGAGGCCGCTGCCGTCGCGCACGGCGAAGCCGTCGGGAAGAGCGCCCCACGCGAGCAGCTGGCGTTCGATCACACGGCGTGCGCTGTCGGCCGTGCCGACCCCGGTCTTCTCGAGCGCGAGCGTCTTGAACAGGATCTCGGCGATCTGGTTCTGCGAGGGCTTGGCCATGCGCGCGAGGATCGCCGAGAGGGGCGGCGAACGCAACTCGAAGATCGGCAGCAAGCCGGAGTCGGGGAGCGCGGCGCGCGCATCCGCCGATCCGTCGAGCGTGATGTGTCTGTCCGGGAGAGCGGCCGCGAGCGCGTCGAGGAACGCGGCGGCCGGATCGCGAATGACGATCGGGGCGTCCACCGTGTCGCCGTTCGCGCGCACCCGCCTTCCCGGCAGGAGCCCTTCGTTGACGAACAGTTCATCGACCACCGCGCCGGAGGACGTCCGGAGATCGTCGACCTGCCATCCGAAGCCGTACGTCGAATCCGGGAATGCATCGCCGGCGCGCCGGAGCGAGCCGCGGATCCTTCGAATGCCCCTGCTGGAGAGCGAGTCCGCCATGTCGTGGAACGCGTTCCGGTAGTCGCCCGCCCGCATCGAATCGCTGAAGGTCGGGTCGCCGCGGCCGATGACGATGAGATCACCGTCGAGCGTGCTGTCGCGCTGCGGCCCGTTCGTGGCGAATCGCGTGACGAAGCGGAAATCGGGACCGAGCTGCGTGAGGGCCGTGGCGCCCGTGAGCAGCTTCTGGTTCGACGCAGGCATGAACAGCTTGCCCGCGTTGTGCGAATAGAGCGTGTCGCCCGACAGCGGATCGACGACGAG
>PMYN01000094.1:3126-34952 GCA_003171215.1 Gemmatimonadota bacterium
GGCAGCAGCAGCGAGTATTTCATCGGGCGAGGCGGCTTCGGCTGTCAGCCATCGCGAGGTCGGCGGCAGAGTTCACGTTGAAGAAGATCTCATCCGGATCGCCCCAGGGCGAGGCGTCCACGCGAACCGTCGTCACCTCACCCTGCCAGCCGCCCGCGCGCAGGTCGCCGGACTCCAGGTGGCGCTCCACCGCACTGCGGCACGACGCGCGATACCAGGCGCACAGCGGCTCGAATCCCAGCGGAGAGTTGCTGACCGGCACGGCGGCGTCGGCATCCGCGTTCTCGCCCGCGTCGCGGAGCGCGCGCATCAGGCCGCCGGGCACGAACGGTGAATCCCACGAGAGCACGAGCACCGTTTCACGGGCGTTCGCGAGCGCCGCGTGCACGCCGCCGAGCGCGCCCATGCCGGGCCGAACGTCGGCGACGACGCGCGCGCCCGGAATCCAGTCCGCGGCGGCGGCGTCGTTCGCGACGATGATCCAGTCGTCGCAGGATTCGCCGAGCGCGGCGGCGACACGATCGATGATGCGCACGCCTCCCACGAGTTCCAGGCCCTTCGCCACGCCGCCGAACCGCGTCGCGCGCCCGCCGGCGATGATCGCGCCGGTGCAGTGCGCCGGGCCGCTCATCCCGAGGAGCGCCAAGTGTCGCTCTCGGAAACGGAGCGCCAGGTCGCCGAGAGCGTGGCGTCCTCGGCAACAGTGACCTGTGTAACAACGGCGCCCGTTCCGATCGCACGCTGCACGTTCTGCGCGATGAGCCGCGCGAGATTCTCGCCCGTCGGGATCTGTTTTCCCTCGGCGAACTCGGCGACGTCCGTATTGAGATTGCGGCGGTCGAACCGCTCGACGACTTCCACTCGCAGCGCACGATCGAGTTCGCGCAGGTCGACCACCATGCCGGTGGTCTCGTCGAGCGGACCGCTGACCGTCACGTCGCACGTGTAGTCGTGACCGTGATACTGCCTGCGCGCACAGAGGCCGAAGACCTCCTCGTTCTTCGCGTCGTCCCACTCCGGGCGGCGATACCGGTGCGCCGCGCTGAACGAGACCCGGCGCGTGAGCGACGCGGCGTGCACTATCCGATCCGCCTCAGCGGAAGCTCCTCAGCGACCACGCGATCGTCAGGGCGGTGTTCGCCGTGTACGAGTCGAGCGAGCCCGTCGCGCGGATCGCGACCGGGTCGCCCTGCGTGGAGCGATAGAGAGGCGGGTACTTCAGCTGCCACCAGTACTGATTCAGGTCGAAGCGAAGTTCGGAGTTGCGGCCGGTCGCGTAGCGCACGCCGAATCCGTACGAGAACGAGAACTGCGTACCGAACTGGTAGCCTGAGATATCCGGCTTATCGCCCGGGGCGCTCATGACACCGACGCCGAGGTTCACGAGCGGCTGGAGGTGGTGCCAGCTGCGCGGACCGGTGAGCGACATCGCGGCCGCCACGTTCGCGCCCACGAGCCCAATGCCCTCCGTCCCGATGTTGCGAGTCGCGGCGCTCTTGGTGTAGTCGAGCACGCTCCGGGTCGTGCTCGCGCCGAACAGCGTGCCGGTCAGGTATACCGGACCGCCGACGGCGACGTCGTAGCGAGCGCCGAAAAACGGCGCGCTCTTCGGGCCGACGCCGACGATGTCCTTCCCCGTCGCGAGCCATCCGGCGAAGACGCCGAAGCGCATGCGGTCGTTCAGGTCGAGGAACGGGCTCTTGTCGGGAAGCGATCCGATCGTCTGCGCGGCGAGCGTGGAGCCGCACGAGAGCAACAGCGCGAGTGCAGGCGACAGCAAGGACTTTCTCACCGGCCCACCTCTGCGAGCCGGAGGTCCCGGCCGGTCATCTCGGCGGGCGTTTCGACGCCGAGCATCGAAAGCACGGTGGGTCCCACGTCGCGGAGTGCGCCGCCGGCGCGCAACTGCGCGTCGTCGCCGACGATCACGAACGGGACGGGGTTGGTCGTGTGGGCCGTGTGCGGCCCGCCGGTCTTTGGATCGATCATCATTTCGCAGTTCCCGTGGTCGGCCGTGATGAGCAGTCGCGTTCCGGTCTTCTCCGCGCTCGCGATCACGCGGGCGAGGCACCGGTCCACGACTTCGCACGCCTTGATCGTCGCGGCGAGGTTGCCGCTGTGTCCCACCATGTCGCCGTTCGCGTAGTTGACGAGCGTAAAATCGTGTGCGCGCGACTCGACGTGCGCGCACAGTACATCTGTGATACCCGCCGCGCTCATTTCCGGCATCAAGTCGTAGGTCGCGACCTTCTGGCTGGGCACGAGGATCCGTTCCTCGCCCGGATACGGCTTCTCGACTCCGCCGTTGAAGAAGTATGTCACATGCGGGTACTTCTCCGTTTCCGCCGTGCGCAGGGTCGTCAGGCCGGCGTCGCACAGGACCTCGGCGACGATCCGGGCCATCGAGAACGGCTCGAACGCGACGGGCAGCCCGAATGTCGCGTCGTACTGGGTCATCGTGGCGACATGCAGGGCCGGGCGCTTGACCACGGGGAACCCGTCGAAGCTTGCCGATGCAGCCGGCGCAATGGCGCGCACGATCTGCCGCATGCGGTCGGAGCGGTAGTTCCAGCAGATGAGCGCGTCGCCGTCGCGCATCGGGGCGACGGGCTTGCCGTTGCTCACGATCACCACGGGCTTGATGAACTCGTCCGTCTCGCCGCGGGCGTACGCATCACGAATGAACTGCTCGGCGCTATCGGCCGACGGGCCCGTGCCTTCGACGGCGGCGCGATACCAGAGTTCGATGCGCGGCCAGCGATTGTCACGATCCATGCCGTAGTAGCGGCCGCCCACGCTCGCGATGACCGCGCGTCCGGCAATCTTCTGCTCGAGCTGTTCGATATAGCCGAGGGCCGACGTGGGCATCGTGTCGCGACCGTCGAGCTCGGCATGAATCGCGATGCGGGGCACGCGTTCGCGCGTGGCGAGTTCCACCAGCGCGAGCAGCTGATCCTGGTGCGCGTGCACGCCGCCGTCGCCGACGAGGCCCATCAGGTGCAGGGTGCCGCCATTCTGCTTCGCGGCCGCACAGGCATCGCAAAGCACCGGATTGCGAAAGAAGTCGCCGGTGCGAATCGACTCGCTGATGCGCACGAGGTCCTGCATCACCACGCGCCCGGCGCCGAGGTTGAGGTGTCCGACCTCGCTGTTTCCCATCTGTCCTTCTGGAAGTCCGACGGCAAGGCCCGAGGCGTCGAGCAGCGTGCGTTGCGCGCGCGACCAGAGGCGGTTCCACGTCGGCACGTTCGCGAGCGCGACCGCGTTTCCTTCACGCTCGGGGCGGTATCCCCAGCCGTCGAGCACGACGAGCACGACCGGACTTCGTTGATTTGCAGCTCGCGCCATCGTGGCCCGGCGAAGTGTATGAGGGTAGTTTTCGAGTGTGAAAGCTATTCGGACGCAAGCCCGGCTACCAGCGATTCGCATCGTCCGTTCCACGCGGGCGCTCATCGCAATCGGCTCGATGGTATCAGCCTGGGCATCGGCCGGCGCGCAGACGGCGCTCACCGCTGCGGCCGAAGGGCGCACCGGGCCCGGTGGAGCCGCAGTGATCTCGGTTCGGCCGGGAACGAGGGTCGCGGTGGTGTCCACGAAGGAGTCGAGCGTGCTCGTCACCATCGACGGGTGGGTGGACGGGTCGCGCCTCACCGGGAAGCTCGACACGTTCCCCGCATCGGTGGATGCGAAGGCGCCGCTGCGCGTTCGCGCCGCCGCCTCCGGGAATTCGACGATTCTCGCTGAACTCCGCCCGCGGACCGGCGTGCACACGCTCGGCAAGTCCGGCACCTGGACGCACATCAAACGCAGTGCGTGGATTCCTGCGAGCGCGCTTCCGAAAGCGGCGGCGTCCGTCGCCTCGGCGAAGCCGCCCGCGCCGCCTGCGGCGTCCGCGGCATCCCCCGCCTCGCCGGTGCCCGCGGGAGCCATGTCGGTCTCCAAGCCGACCAAGTTGCTCGCGGCTCCGGCTGGGAGTGCGGTCGCGGAGCTGGCCGCGGGGACGGTCGTGCAGACGCTCGCGCACGATCATGGATTCGCCAAGGTTCGAATCGAAGGGTGGGTCCCGGAGCGCGAGCTCTCGCCCGCGGACAACGCGCTCGGTGCGCGGCTCACCGCGGCCGACCTGCGCGCGGATCCAGAGGGGACGCGCGGAAAGACCGTGCAGTGGGAAGTCGAGATTCTCTCGCTGCAGACGGCGGATCCCCTTCGGCGCGAGCTCGCGCGCGACGAGCCATACTTGCTCGCGAAGGGGCCGGGAACGGAGAACGCACTGCTGTACCTGGCCGTCCCTCCGTCGTTGCTGAACCAGGCGAAGGCGCTGCCACCGCTCACGCGCGTGCTGATCACGGCGCGCGTGCGCGCCGGGCACAGCGAGCCGGTGGGCACGCCGATTCTCGATCTCAAGTCGATCTCGAAGCGCTGAGCATGCGCGCGCCGCCGACAGACGGTTGGACCCTCGGCCGCGTCGTCGTCGTCGGCCTCTTCGCGATCGGCTTTGCCGCGCTCGTGATCGTGAATCCGCCCGCGATGCTGCTCGCGACGGCGTTCGGCCCCGGCGCCAAGGGTGGCGAGCCGAGGATCGCCGCGTCGGCAAGCGCATTCGGCGAGAGCGGCCAGGTACGCCTCCAGGTCCGCATGCCGGGGGAACTGTTCGATTTCCCGGTCGAGGTCAGCGGATCAAGCACGGTTCCGGCCTATCTGTGGGTGAAGGCCGAGGACTCGAGCGCCGTGATCGAGCCGCGGATCATGACGGGCACCACCGTGAAGGCGCCGGTGCTTCCCGGACTGTATCGGCTCGCGCTGATGACGCCGTCGGGTCGGCGCATCGTGGACTCGGTGGTCGTCGGCGTGCTCGTCCCGTTCTCGACGAAACTCGGATCGTCGCTGAACGGCTATCGCATCGGGAGGTATCGGTGGGAACGGCTGGGTGACGAGGCCGCCCCCCCGCCCGCCGGATTCCTTCAGGTGCTCCCCGAAGACCTCGAGATGCAGGTCAGCGCGCATCTTCGGCTCGGCGATTTCCTCACGCACGACGGCCAGGACGTATGGCCGCGATACGTCGCGTTGGATCCGCGCATCCTCGACAAGATCGAACTCGTGCTCGCCGATCTCGGCGTGAAGGATTTCGCGATGCCCATGGATGTGTCGTCCGGCTTTCGCACGCCGATGTACAACCGCACGGTGCCCCGGGCCGCCGGCGACAGCCGGCATCAATACGGCGACGCCGCGGACCTTGCGATCGATGTCGACGGGGATGGCCGCGTGACCTTCGCGGATGCCGTCGCCGTTGCCCGCGCGGTGGAGCGCGTCGAGCACCGGCATCCGAATCTCGTGGGCGGGCTTGGCCTGTACGGAAACCGCGGGACGTCTCCGTACGTTCATATAGATGTGAGAGGCAAACCGTCCCGTTGGAGGGGGTAGCGATGAACGATTTCATGAAAGAGCGAATCCTGCGCCGGCTCGAGCCGTTGTCGGACGAGCGGCTCTACCAGGTTCTCGACTACATCGAGTTCCTGGAATCGAAATACGCACAGCACGAAGCCGCCGCGCCGAATGTGTTCCAGCGTTTTGCCGAGGGGGTCGAAGACACGATGCGCGCCGGACGGGTCTCTGCCTCGACGGTCGCGGAGACGATGGGGTTGATGAGCAAGGCGATGAATGTGCTTTCTGGCGTCGCGGCAGCGGGGAAGTCGGTGGCGAACGACATGGTCAATGCGGCGACGGCGAAGCCTGCCTCATCCCCGGAATCTTCGTCTTCACCGGGTTCAGATGGGACGTCAAAGTAGGTGAGCAGTGGGAGAGGAGACACTTCGCATCCCTCGACTCACGCCTCCCACTAACCCCCTCTCCCACTCCTGACATCGACAAGGAGTTGTATCCTCGGAGCGGTTGTTTTACATTCCCTCATGGGACTATCAACTCGACCGAAGTCATCACGGACCGCACCGGTAACCACCGGCAGCGGTCCGTCGCGCATCCGCACCGACGCCGCCCTGACGTTCGATGATGTCCTTCTGGTCCCCCGCCAATCGGAGACGCATCCGAAAGACGTCAACATCGTCTCGCGATTCACCCGCGGTATCACGCTCAACGTTCCGCTCGTCGCGGCGGCGATGGATACCGTCACCGAGAGCGAGATGGCGATCGCGATGGCGCGCGCGGGCGGCATCGGCGTGCTGCACAAGAACATGTCGATCGACCGCCAGGCTGCCGAAGTCGACCGGGTGAAGCGATCCGAGAGCGGCATGATCCTGAAGCCATACACCCTTCCGGATTCCGCGACGCTGCGCGAAGCGGCCTCGCTGATGGCAAAGTTCCACATCTCCGGCGTTCCGATCGTGAACGCCGATGATCGACTCATCGGCATCATCACGAACCGCGACCTGCAGTTCGAACGCAGTCTCGACCGGCCGGTGAACGCGGCGATGACCACGAACGAACGGCTGATCACGGCGCCCGTCGGCACGACGCTCGATGAGGCCGAGCGGATCATGGGGAAGCACCGCATCGAGAAACTTCCCGTGGTGGACAAGGGCGGCCACCTGATCGGCCTGATCACGGTGAAGGACATCCTGAAACGGCGGCAGTATCCGATCGCGGCGAAGGATGAACACGGCCGTTTGCTTGTCGCGGCGGCGATCGGCGCGACGGGCGCGTATCTCGATCGCGCGCGTGCGCTCGTCGAGGCCGGCGTGGACGCGCTGGTGGTGGACACCGCGCACGGCCATCACAAGAACGTACTCGACGCGACCGCCGCGGTGCGCGAGGCGTTTCCGAAGGTGCAGTTGATCGCCGGCAACATCGCGACGCGCGCAGCGGCCGAAGCGCTCGTCGAGCGCGGCGTGGACGGCGTGAAGGTCGGCGTGGGCCCTGGCTCGATCTGCACGACCCGCATCGTCACCGGCGTGGGGGTTCCGCAGCTGACGGCAGTGATGGACGCCGTCGAGGGTGCGGGCGACGTGCCGGTCATCGCGGACGGCGGAATCAAGTACTCCGGCGACATCGTGAAGGCGATCGCGGCCGGAGCGGGCTCGGTCATGATGGGCTCGATGCTTGCCGGCACGGAAGAGAGCCCGGGTGAATCGCTCCTGCTCGAGGGCCGCCGCTTCAAGATGATCCGCGGCATGGGCTCGATGAGCGCGATGCAGGACGGCAGCGCCGATCGCTATTTCCAGGACGGCGAGATGAGCGCCCAGAAGTACGTGCCCGAGGGAATCGAAGGCCGCGTGCCGTACAAGGGACCGGTGAGCGACGTGCTCTACCAGATGGTCGGCGGCCTGCGCTCCGGCATGGGATACGTCGGCTGCGCGAGCATCGAGGAGCTGCGCACCGAATCCGAGTTCGTGCGCATCACGGCCGCGGGCCTCCGCGAATCGCATCCGCACGACGTCACAATCACGCGCGAGGCGCCGAACTACAGCGTTTGACGCGTGCGGCGCGTAGCCGCGTTGAACCAACTCCGGCTCGCCGGGTTCATTGACAAAACGCGGAGCCGGAGCGCACTTTCACGGCTGGTTCAAGAATTTCGAACGACGGCGGGGCTGACGGCACGAACGCTCGCTCCGCCGCTCTCTTTTTTTGGAGACTCGTCACTGTGCGGACACCATGGGCTTAAATCTTTTCGCGCGTAAGGACCTGCGGGCAATGCTCTCCGAATCGGAAGGCGAGAAGGGAGGGCTCAAACGCTCCCTCGGCCCGCTGAACCTGGTCACACTGGGCATCGGCGCCATCATCGGCACCGGCATTTTCGTCCTCACTGGGGAGGTCGCGGCCAGCTATGCCGGCCCGGCGGTGGTGATCTCGTTCGTCATCGCCGCGATCGCCTCGGCTTTCGCCGGCCTCTGCTACGCCGAGTTCTCGGCGCTCATCCCGATCGCGGGCAGCGCGTACAGCTACGGCTACACCACGCTCGGAGAGATCGTCGCCTGGATCATCGGCTGGGCGCTCATCCTCGAGTACGGCTTCGGCGCGGCTACGGTAGCGGTCGGTTGGAGCGGCTACATCAGCAGCCTTCTCGCTAATTTCCACGTGTTCATCCCGGCCGCGCTGACGGCGGCTCCCGGTACCGATCTCGTCATGGTCGCCGGGAACTGGATCAAGGCGGCGTCGGCAACGCCGGAGCAACTCGTCGGCGCGCAGCACATGATGGGAAGCTTCAACCTCCCGGCGTTTCTCGGGATCCTCGCCGTCACGACCATTCTCGTCATCGGCATCAAGGAATCGGCGAACGTCAACACGGCGATCGTCGCGGTGAAAGTGTCGGTGCTGCTGGTCTTCATCGGCCTCGGCGTGCAGTTCCTCTTCCTCTCGGGACACCTGTCGGTCGCCACGGCCAACTGGCATCCGTTCATTCCCGCCAATACCGGCCACTTCGGCGATTTCGGCTGGTCGGGCGTCGTGAGGGGCGCGGCCGTCATCTTCTTCGCGTACATCGGCTTCGACGCCGTGTCCACGGCGGCCCAGGAGGCGAAGAACCCGAAGAAGGACATGCCGATCGGCATCCTCGGCTCGCTGGTCATCTGCACGATCCTTTACATCATCGTCGCAGGGCTCACGACGGGGTTGATGAACTACACGCAGCTGAAGGGCGTCGCCGAACCGATCGCGCTCGCGGTCGACGTCACAGGCGTTCGGTGGGGCAGCATCCTGGTGAAGGTGGGCGCCATCGGCGGCCTCAGTTCGACCATGCTGGTCATGTTGCTCGGGCAGTCGCGCGTCTTCTTCACGATGTCCAACGACGGGCTGCTGTGGAAGTGGGCCAGCAAGATCCACCCCCGTTTCCGCACGCCATACATCTCCACCATCGTGGTCGGGCTCTGCGTCGCTACACTGGCGGCTACGCTGCCGATCTCGGTTCTTGCCGAGCTCACCAGCATCGGCACCCTGTTCGCCTTCACGATCGTCTGCGCGGGCGTATGGATCCTGCGCGTTCGCGAGCCCGACCTGCCGCGTCCGTTCAAGACGCCGTGGGTGCCCTTCGTGCCCATCATGGGGGTACTGGTGTCGTTCTCTCTCATGCTGGCCCTGCACCTGCTGACGTGGGAAGTATTCCTGATCTGGCTGTGCCTCGGGTTGATCGTGTACTTCACCTACAGCCGGCGCCACAGCAAAGTCCAATTGGCCCTGAGAGCAGCGGGGAAGTGAGCGAACGAAACATCGCCCGGCTATGTTGAAGCGGCGCCCGGAGAGTTCCGGGCGCCGCTGTCTTTTCCGCTCCGGTCGCCGCCAGTGATGCCTATTCCCGTCTCCGAAGATCCCGTCGCCGTCCCGGCGCAACGCCGCGCGGCCATCGAGCGTCTCGCCTCCGAGCTCGTCCGCGGACAAACAGTAGCGCTCTCGACCCACATCAACTCCGACGGTGACGGCTGCGGTTCGGAGGTCGCCCTCGCGCGCCTGCTCGGGCAGATGGGGATCACGGCGCACGTCGTGAACCCCACGCCGTGGCCGCCGATGTTCACCTTCCTTCTTGGCGACGACGTACGCGACCGCTCCGCCGATGGCGCGTCTGCTCTCGGGGGGATCGACCGGCTGATCGTGCTCGATATCAGCGACGTGAAGCGGCTCGGCTCGCTCGCGCCGGCGGTTCGCGCGATGAAGGTGCCGCCGCTGGTGATCGATCACCACCTTCCGGGCGAGGAACCGCCTGGCACGATCCACGTGACCGACGTGGCTGCGTGCGCCACGGGCGAACTCGTGTTCGATTTCGCGGCGACGCTCGGGCTGGAAATCACCCCCGCGATCGCGACGGCGCTCTACGTGGCGATTCTCACCGACACGGGCGGATTCCGGTTCAGCAACACGTCGCCGCGCTGTCATGCGATCGCGGCGCGGCTGCTCTCGGCGGGGGTGGATCCGGAGGAGATGTACCGGCGCATCTACGCCTCGGTGCCGAAGGGACGGCTGCGATTGTTGCGCGATGCGCTCGACTCACTCGAGGTCGATGACGCGAACGGCCTCGCGTGGGTCTCCATCGCCGCTGGTGCGCTGGAGAAGTACGAAGTGAGCGGCGAGGATCTCGACGGGATCGCCGAGTATCCGCGATCCGTGAGCGGCGTGCGGCTCGCCCTCCTGTTCCGCGACCTTGGGCACGGCAAGGTGAAGATCTCGTTCCGCTCGGTGCGCGGGGTGGACGCGAACGCCCTGGCGAAGCAGTTCGGTGGTGGCGGGCACGCGCGAGCGTCGGGCGCGCTGGTGTCGGGGACGCTCGACGACGTGCGGACGAGAGTGATCGCGGCGGCGAGGGAGCTGCTGTAAGACCGAGGATGGAAGATGGAAGATCGAAGATGACGATCTTCCATCTTCGATCTTCCATCGCCTCATTAGCTTTCTGGCATGCCCGCATCATTCAGCGAACGGATCGAGGAAGCCCTCTCGAAGGTCATCAATACGCGCACCCGCTCGGACGTGCTTTCCGCGTCGCAGGTGCGCGACATCGCGACTTCAACCGAAGGCCGCGTCAGGCTCACGCTCATCCTCGCCGCCGACGATGACGCCACGCTCGCGCGTGACGTGCGCCAGGCGATCGAGCGCGTCGAGGGCGTCACCGACGTGCGGGTGGACGTCAAGGACGCCTCCGAGATCCCGCGGCAGGCAGCGCCTGCTTCCGGGACGCCTGCCGGCGCAGCGCCGAAGCGCGCTCCGCTGCCGATGATGGATCAGAAGCCCGAGGCCCCGCGCGTCGCGGCGCCGACACCCATCGCGTATCCGAACCTCGGCAAGGTGATCGCCGTGAGCTCGGGGAAGGGCGGCGTGGGGAAGTCGACAGTGACCGTGAACCTCGCCGTCGCGCTCGCGCAGCTCGGCAAGCGGGTGGGGATCATGGATGCGGATATCTATGGACCCAATATCCCGCAGATGATGGGCGTGAACGCGCCGCCGCCCGTGGTGGATGAGAAGATCCAGCCGCTCGAGGCGTTCGGCGTGAAGCTGATCTCGCTCGGCTTCCTGATAGAGCGCGACCAGCCGGCCATCTGGCGCGGCCCGATCGTCATGAAGATCATCACGCAGTTCCTGCGCGACGTGGACTGGGGACAGTTGGACTACTTGCTGGTCGACATGCCACCCGGCACCGGCGACGCACAGCTCTCGCTCGTGCAGGCGACCCAGGTCTCCGGCGCGATCATCGTGACGACGCCGCAGGAAGTCGCCGTCGGCGACGCGTTACGTGGCGCGAAGATGTTCGAGCGCGTGGGCGTGCCGGTGATCGGCGTGGTGGAGAACATGAGTTACTTCGAGTCGCCGGAGTCGGGAAAGCCGATTGCGATCTTCGGCACCGGCGGCGGCAAGCGGCTTGCCGATGAACTTGGGGTTCCGTTGCTCGGGGAGGTGCCGCTGTATCCGCCGGTGCTGGAGGGGGGAGATACGGGACAGCCGATCGTGGCTTCCGATGCGAAGTCGTCGGCGGCGCGGAAGCTGGTGGAGATTGCGGGGAAACTCGCGGCTTTCTAACTGCAGAAGTGAGATGGGAGGGAGATGGGAGAGGCGAGGTGAACGAGGGATGCGGAATTTCGATCCGGTGCGGAATGCGGGGTTGGGATCCGGAATGCGGGAAAGATAGGATACGAGATGCGGAAGGGATTCGGGATGCGGGTACTACTCAAGTAGTCCCCGCGTTCTCCAACCCTTCCGCATTTTGCATCCGCCCTTTCCCGCTTCCCGCATTCCAACCCTGCATTCCGCACCGGGTCGAAATTCCGCATCCCGCATCCGCCTCTCAATTCACTTCTGCACGCGCGTGAGTGTAAGCCCTCCCATGAACGCGTGCAGATGCACCCTCACACGCCGCGAAGCGGCATCGTAGTTGGTGGAGTACCATCCATCCCCTTTCTTCACGAACCCGTCCTTCTCGAAACCACCCAGGAACGACCGCTCGTCCACGAACACTCCGTCGTCCGGCGAGACGTTCAGCGTGAGTCCGCCCATGGCGAGCGTCGCGGTGATGTCCACGTCGCGGGAAAGGACGCCTCCAAGGTCGATCGTGAGCGCGCCGGCGCCGACTTCGGCGTTGATGTGCGAGACGCGGGAGTTCGCGACGTCGAGCAGCTTCACCTGCGCGGCGCCCACCTGGAGCGTCATCGTGCGGAGCTGTTCGCGGTTTGGCTGGTCGAATCGCGCGGTCACGTCGGCCGCGCCGCCGCGAAGCGAGAGGTCGGTGAGCCGGAGACCGCCGAGCTGGAGGTCCGCCTCCACGGCGCCGAGCTCGAGGGAGAGGTCCATCGGCACGCGGCCGCTCAGCTCGGCGTGCATCGAGCCCGCGCCGTGCTGGTCATCCGTGTTCGAGAGATGCATGCGCCGCAGGTGGACGCCGAGCGAGAGCACGTGAGTCGCGCTGTCGAAACGCGCGACCGGCTCCGTGCGCTCGGCGTCGTACCGCACGCTCGCGTGATACAGCACGGAGCCGGTCGCGGGCTTCAGGTCGAGCCTTCCGGCCGCGTAATCGACGTGCACCGAGACGGCGTTGGTGTCGCGGACTTGCCTGGAGGCGTCGATGGTGCGCCAGGTCTGCGCGCCCACGGGCACGACGCCGGCGAGCGACGCCACGAAGGCGGCCAGCCCGAGTCGCGTCATTTCGGAGCGGACGTCGTGAAAGGCGTCGGCCGGCGGGCGGCGGTGATGCCGCTGACGGGAGTCGGCGTGGCCCAGCTCGACGTGTTCATCGCGCGCTGCGCCGTCGGCGCCGCGAGGCGACGGACGCCGCCTCGAGAAACGACGGCTGCGCCGAGCCCGGCGGTGGCGGCGACCCACGTGACGGCGACGGCGATCATGCGCGCGAGCAGCTCGAGCTTCGGCGACCAGGACAGCGCGCCCGCGGCGAACCACGGCAGCATCAGCAGGAGCAGCCCGTAGACGAGGCTGCGAAGCGCGGCGGCCCTGCGCACACCCTCTCCGCCTTCGTTTGCGCCCAGCACGAAACGACCGGCAAGCCGCGCGATCGCGAGATAACCGAGCGTCACGAGGCCCGCGGCCGCGAGCACGTACGCGACCACCGCGAACGGAACGAGGAGCACGCCGAGGATCGTGAGCACGAGCCCGACGCAGAGCAGCGCGAGAGCGGGCGCGAGGGCGAGCTGCGTGGCGATGCCGGCCAGCACAGACTTGCCGAAGCCGCGCTCGAGTGCGTCGGACACGGCGTCGAGATTCGGGGACGCGAAGATGAGCACGCCGATGCCGATGACGACCAGCACCGCGAGCCATCCGCCCGCGAGGGCGACCTCGTGCATCGTGAGCGACGAGCGCGAGCGAACGACTCCCCCCTTCGGCACGCTGACCTGCCGCAAGTCTCCGGTGAGCGACCGCGTATCGCCGTCCACGACGCCGCCGTCCAGCACGACCTTCCCGAGGATCGCATACGCATCGCCGCGAATCTCACCGCCCTGGTGCACCACGATGTCGCCGTCGTACGAGACGGCGTCACCGTCGATCGTCCCGCGCACGTGCAGCGTGCCGCCGGCGACTGCCACGGGACCGTGGGCGCGACGATTGGCCGCGATGGTGGAATCGCCGAACGTGAAGTTCGTTGCAGCCGGAATCCACGCGGAATCGGGGGATTCGCGCAGGGCGGCGAGCGCCCTCGTGAGCGAGTCCGCCGAGATGTGCGCGGCGCCCTGCTGGGCGCCGAGGGCTGCGGCCTGGGCGACGATCGCGAGCAGGACCGCGGCCACCACGCGGGACGTGGCGGCGCGCGCGTGCAGGGTGCGCATGATCGCTACTCCCGGCTGCGGCGCGAGGACGACGCGAGCGCGCGGAACCCGAACGCTGCGCCGCCGACCGCGACGGCCATCACCCCGGCGCCGAGCGCGAGTCCGCGCAGGCCGTTGGAGCGAAGGGCGTCGAGTCCGCCTTGTCCGAAGGCGGTTCCGATGACGGATGCCGCGGTGTCCATGAGCGCGCTTCGTGCGCGACCGGCGGCGAGGTTGAACGAGTAGAAGGCGAGCTCGCCATGGAGCGCGAGCCATACGCCGCCGGTGGTGAGCGCGAGCCCGACGGCCGACGCCGTGGTGGTCATCAGGGTTCGCATCGGCGCGGACCGCGGAACGAATCGCCCCGCGGCGTCGAGCGCGGCGACGTGCCACGGTTCGACGATCTGCACCTGCGCCATGATCCGGTCGGCGAACCGCGGATTGGGCGCGAAGTGCGGCAAGTCTTCGAGCACGTCCACGACCTTCCGCGACCGCGCCAGACGGGCCTGGCAGTCCTCGCATGAATCGACGTGCGCCTGAAGCGGGGCCACGCCAAAACCGACCTCGCCGTCGAGCAGCAGATCGATCTCATTGGGGAGCAGGTGGCGGTGATTCATAGGTTCTCCAGGGACTACGGCCGGTTTGCTACGCGAGTTTCAATAGGGGCGGCAGACGACGGATGGCGGACGGCACCTGGGACGACGGAGGGCAGACGGCAACCGCTGTCGTCCGCCGTCTGTCCTCCAAGCCGCCGTCCACCGTCCGTCGTCTGCCGTCCTGTCTTCGGTATACATTCGGTCATTGGTCCCTCAGATGATCCAGCGACTCGCGCAACTGATGCCGGGCGCGATGGATGTAGGTCTTCACCGTGCCGAGCGGCAGGTCGAGCGTCGCGGCGATCTCTTCGTAGCTGCGGCCTTCGACGTGGCGAAGGAGGATGCAGGAGCGGTATTCGGGCCGGAGGCGGGCGATCGCCTTCTCGATGGCCGAGCCGAGTTCCTTCGATTCCATCTCGTCGAGGGCGGACTCGTCGTCGCTGGCGACGTCGAACGAGGTGGCCTCCACCTCGGCGGCGCTGCCGGCATGCGGCGAGCCGCTCATCGAGATCGTCGCGATCTGGCGCCGCCGGAGGTGATCGATGGCGACATTGTTCGCGATCTTGAACAGCCAGCTCGAGAGCTTGAACTCGGGCCGGTACTTGTCGATGTGGTTCAGGACCTTGATGAACGTGTCCTGCGCGAGGTCCTCGGCGGTGGCGCTCTCTCGCACCATGCGGAAGATGAGCGAGAACACCGGGCGCTCGTAGCGGCGCACGAGCTCGCGGAATGCATCCTCGCGCCCTCGCTGGGCGAGCGCCACGACGTCTGCGTCGGGAAGGTTCGAGAGGTCGAGGAGGGCCGCCATGCGCGTGAGCGAAACTTGCCCGTCCTCTCACCAGCGGGCAACTTTCGCATCTCATGACAATGCCAGATTTGGAGGTTCACGACGCGCGCGCGGCGGCGGCCGGCGCCCCAGTGAAGCGCTCCTACGTGCAGCGGATCTTCTCGGAGATCGCGCCACGATACGACTTGCTCAACCGGCTGCTCAGCGGGGGAATCGACCGATCCTGGCGGCGCGCCGCGATCGCGGCGCTCGGCGTGGACCGGCGCCCCGGCGGGACGTATCTCGATCTCTGTGCCGGGACGCTCGACGTGGGCGCCGCGATCTCGCGGCGGGCGGGCTTTCGCGGGTTCATCGTGGGCGCCGACTTTGCGGAGCCGATGCTCCGCGCGGGCCGCGGGAAGGCGCCGGCCGCGGTGCTCGCGCCGGTCGTCGCCGATGCGCTCACGCTTCCGCTCGCGGATGAATCGTGCGACGGCGCGATCGTCGCGTTCGGGATTCGCAACGTGATCGATGTCCGGGCGGCGTTCCACGAGATCCTGCGCGTGCTTGCGCCGGGCGGCCGGTTCGTGGTGCTCGAGTTCTCCACGCCGCACTCGGCGCTGGTCAGGTGGACGTATGAGCTGTATTCGCGGCGCGTGCTGCCGCTGGTGGGCGCGCTGATTTCGGGGCACCCGACCGCGTACCGGTACCTGCCCGACAGCATCGCACAGTTTCCCTCGAGCGACGCGCTGCGGGCCGTGATGAGCGAGGCGGGGTTCGCCAACGTCTCGGCGACGAGCCTCACGTTCGGCGTGGCGGCGATCCACCTCGGGGAGAAGCGATGAGCCTCGATTCGCTTTCCGAGTTCATCGCCGCGATCGAGAAGATCGGCGAGCTCGTGCGCGTTCGCGAGCCCGTGCGTGTCGAGCTGGAACTTTGCGAGATCGCCGACCGCGTGATGAAGCAGCCGGGTGGCGGCAAGGCGCTGCTCTTCGAGCATCCCGTGCTCGCCGACGGCTCGCGCTCCCCGTATCCGGTGGCGATCAACCTCTTCGGCTCCATGAAGCGGATGGCGCTCTCGCTCGGCGTGGAGGACCTCGACCAGCATGGGGCGCGCATCACCAAGCTGCTCGACCTCAAGGTGCCCGAGGGACTGCTCGGCAAGTTCGCGCTGCTGCCGCGACTGATGGAGATCGCGAAGTTTCCGCCGCGGATGAAGGGCGGTGTGCCGGCGTGTCAGGAAATCATTTGGACCGGAGACCAGATTGACCTCCGGAAATTGCCGATCATCACCTGCTGGCCGCAGGACGGCGGGCCGTACATCACGCTGCCGATGGTCATCAGCAAGAATCCGCAGTCGAAAGTGCGGAACGTGGGGATGTACCGCGTGCAGCAGCTCTCGAAGAACACGCTCGCGATGCACTGGCAGCGGCACAAGGTGGGCGCCGCGCATTGGCGCGAGATGGCGGAGCGCGGCGAGCGCATGCCGGTGTGCATCGCGATCGGCGCGGATCCGGCCTCGATCTACTCAGCCAGTGCACCGCTGCCGCCGACGGTGGACGAGTTCATCTTCGCGGGATTCCTGCGTGGGGCGCCGGTGCATCTCGCCAAGGCGGTCACGTGCGATCTCGAGGTGCCGGCCGACGCGGAGTTCGTGATAGAAGGGTACATCGATCCTGCCGAGCCGCTCGTGACCGAGGGGCCGTTCGGCGATCACACCGGGTTCTACTCTGAGGCGGACTTGTATCCGCTCGTGCACGTGACCGCGGTGACGATGCGGAAGCACGCGGTGTACGCGACGACTATCGTGGGCCGTCCCCCGATGGAGGATTTCTATCTCGGCCACGCAACCGAACGGATCTTCCTGCCGCTGCTGAAGCTCACGATCCCCGAGATCGTGGACTATCACATGCCGGCGGAGGGGATTTTTCACAACCTCGTGTTCGTCTCGATCAAGAAGGAATATCCCGGCCAGGCGTTCAAGGTGATGAACGCGATGTGGGGGCAGGGGTTGATGTCGCTCGCGAAGGTGCTCGTGGTGGTGGACGCGTGGGTGAACGTCCGCGATCCACAGGAGGCGTGGTGGGTCGCGCTGAACAACATCGATCCCGAGCGTGACGTGCGGTTCACGATGGGGCCGATGGACGTGCTCGACCATTCGAGCCGCGCCTTCACCTACGGCTCGAAGATGGGACTCGACGCGACGAAGAAACTTCCCGAAGAGGGATTCTCGCGCAATTGGCCGCCGCTGATCGAGATGGACCCTCGGACCAAACAGCGGGTCGATTCACTCTGGCCGATGCTTGGCCTGGGTGAGGGGTGACGAGTGAGGAGCGGAGACGTGAGGGATGAGAATGAGTAGCTCTCCGCTGCGGGAGGGGCAGACCTTCGCGGGGGCGTCCCGCGTGGTGCGCTACGCGAACTTCGTGAAGCTGCCGCACACGGTGTTCGCGCTGCCGTTCGCGCTCGTGGGCGTGACGTTGGCGTCGTATCACGCCATGGTCTCGTTTGCCGTGATCGGATGGGTCGTGCTCGCGTTCACCGCCGCGCGTTTTGCCGCGATGGGATTCAACCGGATCGTGGATCGCGCGTACGACGCGAAGAATCCGCGGACGGCCATGCGGGAGATCCCGAGCGGCACGATGAATGTGAAGGAGGCGAAGGCGCTGGTGATCGCGGCGCTGTTGCTGTTCGAGTTCGCCGCGTGGAAGCTGAACTTTCTCTGCTACGTGCTCTCGCCGTTCGCGCTTTCGTGGGTGCTCTGGTACAGCTTCACGAAACGATTCACGCGCTGGTCGCACCTCGTGCTCGGGCTCGGGCTCGGCATCGCGCCGGTGGGCGGCTACCTCGCGGTGACGGGTGCATGGAGCGATCCGTGGTGGATGCTCGTCGCGCTCGCCGCGGCGGTGATGTGCTGGACCGGCGGCTTCGACATTCTCTATGCGTTGCAGGACATCGAGTTCGACCGCGCAAACGGCCTCTACTCGCTGCCGGCGAAAGTGGGTACGCGGCAGTCGCTCGCGATCGCGCGCGGCCTGCACGCCCTGACGGTCCTGCTGCTCGCGCTCGTGGGCGTTGCCGCGGGTGAAGGCGTGCTGTACGCGGTGGGCGTCGCGGTGGCGGCGGGGCTGCTGGTGTTCGAGCACACCCTCGTGCACGCCGAGGACGTCTCGAAGGTGGACCGCGCATTCTTCACCGTGAACATGGCGCTGTCGAGCACGTTCTTTGCGTTCGTGCTCGCGCAGCGGATCTGGCGATGAGCGCGGCGGCGAAGCATCCGCCGATCGTGATGGCGCTCACCGGGGCGTCCGGCGCGCCGTATGGCATTCGGCTGCTGCAGCAGCTGGCTGCGTCCGGCCGCGACGTGTCGCTGATCGTCACGTCGCACGGACTGCGGCTGTTGCGCACCGAAACGGACGTCGGCGACGTCGATGGTCTTCGCGGCGTGATCGGAGCCGCAGCGTGGGATGCGCACGTGACGGTCTTCGATGACGCCGATCGTGGCGCCGGCCCCGCGTCGGGTTCCGCGAAGACGGGCGGCATGGTGATCTGTCCATGTTCGATGGGCACGCTTGCATCGATCGCCGCCGGCACATCGCGCTCGCTCGTGGAGCGCGCCGCGGACGTGACGCTCAAAGAGCGCCGGCCGCTCGTGCTCGTGCCGCGGGAGACGCCGCTCAGCGCGATTCACCTCGAGAACATGCTGCGGCTCGTGCGCGCCGGCGCGGTGATTCTGCCGGCATCACCCGGTTTCTATCACCGTCCCGCGAGCATCGCCGACCTGGTCGACTTCGTCGTCGCGCGCGTTCTCGATCATCTCGGCGTCGGGAACACGCTGTCGCCGCGGTGGGGAGAGTCCGGCGACGGCGAACTCGGCGCGAGGAAGCCGTAGTCGCGTGAGCGACGCGGCCACCAGCGCACCCCGCGCGGATTCCCGGTGCTGATCGGGCTCATCAGCGACACGCACGGCCTGCTGCGCCCCGAAGTTCACGCGGCGCTTGCGGGCGTCGAGCTGATCCTGCACGCCGGCGATGTCGGCGGCGCCGAGATCCTCGACGAGCTCGCGCTGATCGCGCCGGTACTGGCCGTGTACGGCAACACCGACGCGCCTTGGGACGGGTCGCTCGTGCCGGCGCTCGACCTCACACTCGGCGGGCTGCGCGTGCACGTGAGTCACGGGCACGAGGTCGGGAAGGTCACCCCTGCGAACCTCGCGAAGGCGTACGACGCGGACGTGATCGTGTACGGGCACACGCACATCCAGAAAGTCTCTCGCGTGGGCGGGCGGCTGGTCGTCAATCCGGGCGCTGCGGGACCGCGCCGGTTCGACCTCGAGCCGTCGGTCGCGCGGTTGACGATCGCCGACGGAACCAGCGAAGTCCAGGTCGTGCCGCTCGTGCCGGCCACCGGCTGAACGCTTTCAGGCCACGAGCCCTCGGCGTCTCTGGCGAAAGCGCGCCCGGCGTGCGACAATAGCCCACCGTGCCGTCGCCCGGCACTCCGAACGGCGTTCAAAGCGGGAGTCGTGACACAGATGGCGTTCAGGGAGTTCAGGATCGGCGCACGCGCGCTTCGCAGGAACCCCGCTCTCTCGAGCGCGGCCGTCCTGACGCTCGCGCTCGGGATCGGCGCCAGCACCGCGATCTTCAGCGTCACCAACGCCGTGCTGCTGCGGCCGCTTCCGTATGCCAGCCCGCAGCGTCTGGTCGTGATCACGAGCGACTTCCTCAAGCGGGACGCGCGCGACATTCCGGTGGTACCCGGCGACCTGAAGGACTTGCGCGCGAGCTCCGCGCACCTTGTGGGCATCGCCGGAGTCCACAGCACCCGGCAGACCCTGAGCGGCGACAACGGAAATCCGGAACAGGTCACGGTCGCCAACGTCACCACCGACCTCTTCTCGCTGCTTGGGGTGCGGATCGCGGAGGGGCGCGACTTCGCGGAGGACGACGGAGCGCCGGAGCAGGGCGGCGGCGCGTCCGCGCCGCCGCCTCCGTTGGTCGTCATACTCAGCCACGAGTTCTGGCAGCGCCGCTTCGGCGGCGACCGGAGCATCCTGAACCATTCCGTGAATCTCGGGGCAGGGCGCGCGCTCGTGGTCGGCGTCGCGCCGGCAGGATTCGAGCTGCTGTTCGCGCCGTCTCACAGCGAGGAGCGGCGGCCCGACGTGTACGCCGCGCTGCGCGTCGACTGGGAGACGGCGTCGCGGACCGACGGGATCCTCAGCCTGATCGGTCGCTTGCGCGACGACGCGACGGCGGCGCAGGCGCAAGCCGACGTCGATGCCGTCGCGTCGGAGCTGCGTGGCCGCTACCAGGTCAAGGAGACCGCAGGCATGCACTTCCGCGTCGAGCCCATGGCCGCGGACCTGGTGAAGGACGTGAAGCCCTCGCTGGTCGCATTGACGTGGTCGGGCGTGTTCGTCCTGCTCATCGCGTGCGTCAACGTCGCCAGCCTCCTGCTCGTGCGCGCCTCGCAGACGGAAGGCGAGCAGGCCGTACGCGCCGCACTCGGCGGCAGCGGCGCGATCCTCGCGCGACAGGCGCTGGCCGAATCGCTGCTGCTCTCCGCCATCGGCGCGCTTGCCGGACTTGGCCTCGCCGCGCTCGGCATTCGCGTGATGGAACTCGTCGCGCCGGAGGGTCTGCCGCGCCTCGATACTGTTTCGATCGACCCGACGGTCCTTGGCTTCACGCTGCTGCTCATGCTCCTGGCGACGAGCGCGCTGGGTGTGTTTCCCGCGCTCCGCGCGTCGCGTCCCGACCTGATGTCGGTGCTGCGGCCCGCGGGCCGCGTCGGCGCGCGATCCGCAGGAAAGGCGCTGCGGGACGGTGCGGTGATCGCCGAGGTGGCGCTGGCGTACTCGCTGCTCGTGGGCTGCGGCCTGATGGTCCGCAGCTACATCGCGCTCACGCACGCGAACGCGGGGTACGATCCGAGCGGACTGCTCACCTTCAGCNNGTGCAGGCGGTCACCGCGGCCTATCCATTCCCGCTCGACGGAAACAGCGCGAACCTCCGCTGGGGCACCGAGGCGGCGGTCGCGGACCCGGCCAAGTTCCGGCAGGGAAGCGCTCGCTTCGTGCTGCCCGGCTACTTCGAGACGATGCGTACGACCGTGATCTCCGGGCGAACGTTCTCGGAGGCCGACAACGTCCCCGGAGCGAAGGTCGTGGTGATCGACCGGCTGCTCGCGGCGAAGGCATTCCCGAACCAGGCAGCCGTGGGAAAGCAGCTCTTCTCACGCTTTCGCACTCCTGAACCAGAGGCGTTCGACGTGATCGGCGTGGTCGAGCACCAGCGCCACGAGACGCTCGCGCGCGACGGACGCGAGACGCTCTATTTTGCCGACGGCATGATCGGCCATGGGTTCGCGACGAGCTGGGCCGTGCGAACGGCGGGCGATCCTGCGAGTTTCGCGGCGCAGGTGCGCGCGGCCGTGGCGGCGATCGATCCGATGGTGCCGGCGGCCGAGCTCAAGCCGATGAGCGATTACGTGCGTCGTTCGCAGGCGCCGACGCGGTTCGCGCTCGTGTGCATCAGCGTGTTCGCGGCGATCGCGGCCGTGCTCACGGCCGTGGGACTCTACGGGACGCTCGCCCTCGTCGTCCGGCAGCGCACGACCGAGATCGGCGTGCGGATGGCCCTCGGCGCCTCACGAGGGCGGATCTTCATGCTCGTCATCGGCCGCGGCCTCATGCTGAGCGGCGCGGGAATCGCGATCGGGCTGGGCATCGCGCTTGCACTCACGCGCGTGTTGCGGTCACTGCTGGTCGGGGTGGAGGCCACTGATCCTCTCACGTTCGCGGTCATCGCGATCGCATTCGGCGGGCTCGCGGCGATCGCCTGCTGGATTCCCGCTCGGCGGGCGGCGGCGCTGGATGCGGCGGAGGCGTTGCGGGTCGAATAGGAGGATCGTCGCTGGGCCGTCACCAGAACGAAGGCTCCTTGAATCGCCTCTAGGCGGTACGTGCGCGCGGAAACTCCGCGGCGGGCACGGCGCGCTCGAGCTCCGCCGGGAATTTCCTGAACCAGCTCGACAGCAGCATGAGCTCGTCCACCTCGTGCGCAGGCACCGTCGCGCTCTTGAGCTCGGCTGGCGCGAACACCTCCGCGGCGCAAACGGCCAGTGCCGCGCGCTCCTCAGCCGTCTGCGGCGCGGGCAGCTCGGCGCGAATGCGCCCGCGGCGGATCACGTACGCGCGGTCCTCGCCGCCGTGCCCCAGCACCGTGTAGACGAACGACAGCGACTCCACGGCGAACCGCAGTCGCTCGAATTGTTCACGAAGGGACTCGAGCCGCAGCATCTTGTCGCGAATCTGTGCGGCGCGCTCGAACTCCAGGCGTTCGCTCGATTTCTCCATCGCGCTGCGCAGTGTCTCGACCGGCGCGTCATGGCGGCCTTCGAGATACTCGCGTGCCACCTTGAACCGCGCGCGATACTGCCGCTGGCTGACGCCCGCGACGCACGGGCCGAGACACTTTCCGATCTCAAAGCGAATGCAGCCCGGTGTCCGCGCCGGCGCGACCGGCAGCTCGACCTGATCGGCGAAATGCATCGGCAGGTCGATGCGGCAGTCGCGAAGCCCCAGGACGTCATTGAGCTCGCGCAGCGCCTCTTCGAGCTGCCACGCGCCGTGGAACGGGCCGAAATAGGTGCCGTGCTCATCGTTTCCCGCGCCGCGCACCACCATGAACTTCGGCGCCGGTCCCGGCGTGATGCGGATGAATGCGAAATGTCGCGCGTCGCGTTTCATCATCACGTTCAGTCGCGGGCGGAACTTCTTGATGAGCCGCAGCTCCTCGATCAGCGCCGCGAACTCGCTTGGGTGATAATCCCACATCACCTCGCCGGCCTCGCGAATGATGCGGGCGCTCTTCTCGGCGGGAAAGTCCGCGCGAAAATAGCCGAGCAGCCGCGTGCGCAGGTTCTTCGCCTTGCCGACGTAGAGGATCTCGCCGTCGGGCGAAATCATTCGATAGACGCCGGGGCGCTGACGCGCGCCGGCCTTGACGTGCCCGAGCATCGTCTCGACGCGCGCCTCGACAGCGGCAGACGCGGAGCGCCGTTTGCGGCTCATTCACTCACCTTGCGATCACTTCTGGCATGTGGTGCACCAGACAGTGATGCGGTTTTCGAGTGCGTGCGACGACCGCAGCGTGGTGCCGCAGCGCGCACAGGGCTCGCCCTGGCGGCCGTACACCTTCACGAGACTCAGGAATCCGCCGCGGCCGCCGTATGGATCCCGGTAGTCGCGGAAGCTCGTGCCGCGCTGCTCGACTGCCGCGCGCAGAACGTCGATCGCCTCGCCATGGAGCAGGGCGGCCTGAGCGTGCGTGAGCGNNATGTTTCCGATGCCCGCCACGCGCCGCTGGTCCATGAGGATCGTCTTGATCGCCCGAGTTGAAGCCCGCACGATTTCCGTAAATCGCTCCGCCGTGAACGAGGCTTCGAGCGGTTCAGGGCCGATGGCGGCCGCGAACGATTCGAAGCGCTTCGGCGCCATGAGTTCGACGGTGCCGAGCCGGCGTACGTCACGAAAGCGGAGCGTGCGGCCGTCGGCAAGCGGGAACTGGATGCAGGTGTAGTCGTCGCCGCTGCGCCTGAACGGGGCCGGCTCCACGAGCAGCGCGCCGGTGAAGCGTGGCGACACCACGAGGCGGTCGCCGCTGGACAGGTCGGCCACGACGTACTTCGCGCGGCGCCAGAACCGGTCGAACGTCGCGCCGGCAATGCGGCTGGAGAATGCCCTTGCCGTTCTCTCGCGGAGGACGTCGGCGCGGTGCACGTGCGCTGCGATCACCGTCGCGCCGCGGACCGAGGATTCGAGGTCGCGGGCAATGGTCTCGACTTCGGGAAGTTCAGGCACGGTCCGACTGCCGCGCGAGGTCGCGCCAGCCGATGTCGCGGCGGTACTGCCGGCCGTCGAACTGCACGCGGGAGGCGTGTGAGGCGCTGAGTTTCTGCGCGGCCGCGAGCGAGTCGCCGAGCGCGGTGATCGCGAACACGCGACCACCCGCCGTGACGAGCGCACCCTCCACGTTTCGTTTGGTGCCGGCGTGAAAGACCATCACGCCGCCCTCATCCGGCGGCAGGCTGATCTCCTCGCCCGTGCGCACGGAGCCCGGATATCCCTCAGCCGCAACGACCGTGGTTACCGCCGCGCCCGCCCGCCACTCGATCGGCGGCGCGCCGGCGATCGAGTCGCCGTTTGCGATCGCGCGCATCGGCTCGAGCAGTCCCGTTGCCATCAGCGGAAGGAGCGCCTCGGTTTCGGGATCGCCGAACCGGCAGTTGAACTCCACCACCTTCTGGCCCTCCCGGGTGAGCATGAGCCCCGCATAGAGCAGCCCGGTGAAGGTCGATCCTGCAGCGCGCAGCGCCGCGAGCGTCGGGAGGAAAACGCGATCCATCGTCTGCGCGGCAATACCGCCGGTCGCAATCGAAACGGGTGCGTACGCGCCCATCCCGCCCGTGTTCGGGCCGGTGTCGCCCTCGCCGATGCGCTTGTGATCCTGCGCGGCGATCATCGGGAGCACGTGCGTGCCGTCGGTGAGCGCGAACACCGAGATCTCCTCGCCGCTCATGAACTCCTCCACCAGCACCTCGTGTCCGGCCTCGCCGAACACATTGCCCTCGAGCATGGATTCGATCGCTTCGCGCGCCTCCGCGATACTCGTCGCAACGATCACTCCCTTGCCGGCCGCAAGCCCCGACGCCTTGATCACGACCGGTGCGCCGAGGCGCTCCGCTTCCGCCGTCGCCGCCGCGACGCTCGTAAAGGTGCGCGCGCCCGCCGTGGGCACATTCGCGGCGAGCATCAGCTCCTTCGCAAACCGTTTGGACGTTTCAATTCGCGCGGCGGCCTTCGAGGGCCCGAACACCGCCAGGCCGTTCGACCGGAAGTGATCGACGATCCCCGCGTCGAGCGGTCCCTCAGGCCCGACGATGGTGAACGCGACTTCTTCGCGCCTCGCGAGCGCGGCGAGCCCCGCGATATCCGTGGCCGCGATGGCCTCGCAGCGGCCGAGCTCGGCGAGCCCGGGGTTGCCGGGCGCCGAGATGAGGTCGAGCGATGGGTCGTCTGCGAGGAGCTTCCAGCCGAGCGCGTGCTCTCTTGCGCCTCCACCGACGACCAGTACCCTCACCGGCGGCCGCCCTTGAACGCGTCGTCGAACGCGCCTTTCGCGCGATCGAACACGTCGCCGATCTTGCCCATCGCCTCACGCGCCTGGTCGCCATAATAGCCCGCGGCGTCGGAGAAGTCCTGGTTCAACGGGCGTTCGGTCGACGGATCCGAGCGCTTCGCGTACTCGCCGGCCAGGATCCTGTCGTACGCACCGCCGTCCATCCAGCGCTGCAGCTCGGCGGCGCGCACGGTGTTGAACGGATGCTCGCGGAACACCGTGTTGAGGACTTTCATGACGGTATCCCACGCGCCGCCCTGCGTCTCGTACTGCGCGGCCTGCTTCATGAATTCGTCGAGGCTGATCTTGTCGTCGCCGCTGCCGCCGCCCGCGAACTTCAGGAACGACATCAACGTATCGTCGCGGCTCTGCGAGCCGAGGAGCCCCGCGCGATCGGCCGACAGCTCGCTCTTGCGGTACCACTCGAACAGCGCGACCTGAATCGGAAGGAGCGCGATGCCGGCGAGGAAGGGCAGCCCGCGCAGCCCGACGAGGATGAGGATCGCCGCGAGCGTGCGGTAGATCACGTGCCCGCTCATGACGTGCCCGACTTCGTGCGCGAGCACGAAGCGCTGCTCCTCGCGATTGAGCAAGCCGAGCGTGCCCGAGTTGATCACGATGAACGGCTCGTTGAAACCGACGGCGCCCGCATTCGCCTCGGGCGTCTGCGTGACGTAGAGCTGCGGGCGCGTGGGGCAGTTCATGGTCGCCAGCACTTCTTCGTACAGCTCGTTGAGCCCGGGCCGCTGGTTCGGCCCGATCAGCACGGCGTTCGCGAGGAAGAGCTGGCGCACACCGGTGTCGCCGAAGAATCCGACCACCTTGCGGACGACGTCGTCGAACAACGGCAGCGCGCGCAGGGCGTTCAGCGCGGCGCGGTCGGCGGGATGCTCCCAGGAAGTTGACGAGATATCGGTGAGGACTTTGCGATCGGGCATACAGCCTCCAAGGTCGATTCCGGGTGCGGCGGTCTCTCCGTACTACGCCTCGGACACGACAAAAGTGTCGTGCTGTCAGATTCCACGGAAGGCCTGTTCGAGGTCCTCCAGCAGGTCGTCCACGTCCTCCACGCCGCACGAGAGGCGCACGAGCCCCTCCGTGACGCCCAGCGCGGCGCGCCGCGCCGGCTCGACGGATGCATGCGTCATCGACGCGGGATGGCTGATGAGCGATTCCACGCCGCCCAGCGACTCAGCCAGCGAGAAGACCTTCACGCGGCCGAGCACCGTCGCGGCGTTCGCCTTCGACTTGGTCTCCACGGAGATCATGCCGCCGAATCCGGACATCTGCTTCTTCGCGAGATCGTGTTGCGGATGCGACGCGAGCCCCGGATAGAAGACCCGCTCGGCGCCAAGCTGCTTCGCGAGCGCGTCGGCGATCTTGCGGCCGTTCGCGTCGTGCTGCCGCATGCGCAGCGCGAGCGTCTTGGTGCCCCGGAGGGCGAGCCAGGAATCCATCGGACCGGGGACTGCGCCCGCGGCGTTCGCGATGAACTGGATGCGCTCGGCGAGGGGGTCGTCGTTCAGCACGCAGATCCCGCCGATCATGTCGCTGTGGCCGTTCAGGTACTTCGTGGTCGAGTGGAACACCACGTGCGCCCCGTACTCGAGCGGACGCTGGAAGTACGGCGTGGCGAAGGTGTTGTCCACGATGAGCAGCACGCCGCGCGTCTTCGCGATCGCGGCGGCGGCGGCGAGATCGGTGAGCCGCATGAGCGGGTTCGTCGGTGTCTCGAGCAGCATCGCGACGGTCTTCGGCGTGATCGCGCCCTCGATCTTCTGCGGATCGCGCGTGTCGACGAACGAAAACGACATGCCGAAGTTCGTGAGGATCTTGTCGAACAGCCGGTACGTGCCGCCGTATACGTTCTCGCCGCAGACGATATGATCGCCCGCCTTGAACAGCTTCATGAGCGAGTCGACGCACCCCATCCCGCTCGAGAAGGCGAAGCCGTGGCGGCCGCCCTCGAGTGCGGCGACGTTTCGCTCGAGCGCCTCGCGCGTGGGATTCTTGCCGCGGGCGTACTCGTACCCCTTGTTCACCCCGAGCGCGTCCTGCACGTAGGTGGACGTCTGCACGATGGGCGGCATGATCGCGCCGGTCGTGGGATCGGGGCGCTGCCCCGCATGAATCGCCCGGGTCGAGAAGCGATACGGAAGGTCTTCGTCGAATACGCGAGTCACGTGGGAAGCTCGATGCTTGAGTTGGTCGGCCGCCGTCCGCTTTCTGCCGACCGCCGTCTGAACCGGGTGCCTCAAAGATAACGCGACGCTACCTTTAGTCACGATGACTGACTCCGGCCTCATGATCAGCGTGTCCGGCATCCGTGGACGCGTGGGCTTCGGGCTCTCGCCCGAGGTGGTGGCACGCTACGCCGCCGCGTTCGGCGCGTGGGCGCTGACAAACGCTCCGGGCAGATCGCGCGCGGTCGTCCTCGGGCGTGACAGCCGCGTGTCGGGGCCGCTGTTTCACCAGGTCGCGCGCGCCGCGCTCGAGTCCGTCGGAGCCGACGTCATCGACCTGGGGCTGACGACCACTCCCACCCTGCAGATGGCGGTCGAGCACCACCACGCCGCGGGCGGCCTGTGCATCACCGCGAGCCACAACCCGATCGAGTGGAACGCGCTCAAGTGCGTCGGCCCGGCGGGACTCTTCCTGAATGCGGAGGAAGGCGCAGCGATGCGCGCCTTCGCCGAGGGCGGGATCCCGTACGCGACGCTGAACGCGCTCGGCACCACGCACTTCGACGGCGACGCGATCGCGCGTCACCTGCAGGCGGTGCTGAAGCTGCCGTTCATCAACGTCGGCGCGATTCGGGCGCGCGGGTTTCGCGTGGCCTACGACGCATGCCGTGGCGCGGGCGGCGCGATCATCCCGCACCTCCTCGATCTGCTCGGCTGCGAGGTGCACGCGATCAATCTCCAGGCCGATGGCCGGTTCCCGCGGCCGCCCGAGCCGATTCCGGAGAACCTCGGCGATCTCGAGCGCCTCGTGAAGGACACGGGAGCGCAGATCGGCTTCGCGACCGATCCCGACGTGGATCGCCTCGCCGTGGTCTCGGAGGAGGGCGTCGCGATCGGCGAGGACTACACGCTCGCGTTCGCATGCCGTGTCGTGTTGCGACACCGGAAAGGACACGTCGTCACCAATCTCTCGACGAGCCGCGTGGTTGACGACGCCGCCGCCGAGCATGGCCAGCGCGTGATCCGCGCGCCGGTCGGCGAGGTCAACGTCGCGCAGCGGATTCGCTCGGAGAAGGCGGTGATCGGCGGAGAGGGGAACGGCGGCGTCATCCTTCCCGAACTGCACCTCGGCCGCGACGCGCCGCTGGGAGTGGCACTTCTCTTGCAAATGATGCTGGAAGACCCGCGAACGATTTCAGCGGTCGTGGCTGGCGCGCCGCGGTACGTGATCATCAAGGACAAGCTGGCCAGGCCCGAGGCCCCGCTCGACACCGTGTACGCCGCCCTGACGGCGGCCTTTCCCGACGCCGAGGTGGACACCCAGGACGGGTTGCGCCTCGGGTGGCGCGATCGTTGGGTGCACGTGCGGCCCTCGGGAACGGAACCGGTGGTTCGGGTCATCGCCGAGGCGCCCACGCGCGCCGACGCACAGACGCTCGTCGACCGCGGACGCGAACTGCTGGCCAGGCTTTCTTAGGAGCGAGGTCAAGACACACGCCATGTGCGGAATCATCGGATACATCGGGCCGAGACAGGCAACGCCGCTGCTCATCGAGGGGCTGCGGCGCATGGAGTATCGCGGCTACGATTCCGCGGGCGTCGCGCTGTGGGACGGCGAGGCGATCGAGGTCCGTCGCGCGGCTGGAAAGATCGCGAAGCTCGAAGCGGCGATCGCGGCCCACCCGGTGGACGGGATGGTCGGCATCGGGCACACGCGCTGGGCGACGCACGGTGCGCCGAACGAGCGCAACGCGCATCCGCACCTGAGCGCCGACGGCAGCGTGGCCGTCGTGCACAACGGGATCATCGAGAATGCCAGCGTGCTGCGCGGCGCGCTGCAAGACCTCGGGTACGTCTTCCGCTCCGACACGGATACCGAAGTGATCGCGCACCTCGTGCAGGAGCTGTTCGACGGCTCGCTCGAGGAGGCGGTGATCCACGCGCTGCGCAAGATCGAAGGCACGTACGGCATCGCCGTGATCTCGAGCCGCGATCCGGGCAAGATCGTCGCGGCGCGGAAGGGAAGCCCGCTGCTGATCGGCGTCGGAATCGGCGAGAACTTCCTCGCGTCCGACGCATCCGCGATCCTCGCACACACCAGGCAGGTCGTGTACCTCGACGACGGCGACGTGGCGGTGATCGAACGCGACAGCTATCGCGTGATCGATCTCGACGCCACACCGCTGCCGCGCGACGTCGATCGCATCGACTGGGACCTCGCCGAGATCGAGCGCGGCGGTTACGCGCACTTCATGCTGAAGGAGATCTTCGAGCAGCCGCAGTCGGTCGAGAACACGATGCGCGGCCGGTTGATGCTCGAGGACGGCACGGCAAAGCTCGGCGGCCTCAATCTCACGCACGAAGACCTGCTGCGGATCGACATCATCATCATCACGGCCTGCGGCACGAGCTGGCACTCCGCGCTGATCGGGGAGCTGCTCATCGAGGAACTCGCGCGCATTCCCGTGGAGGTCGAGTACGCGTCGGAATTCCGCTACCGGAACCCGATCGTCACCGAGCGCACGCTGTGCATCGTCATGTCGCAGTCGGGAGAGACGGCGGACACGCTCGCGGCGATGCGTGAGGCCAAGCGGCGCGGCGCGCGCACGCTGGGACTCGTCAACGTCGTCGGCTCGACGATCGCGCGCGAGGACGACGGCGGCGTGTACCTGCACGCCGGGCCCGAAATCGGCGTGGCGAGCACGAAGGCGTTCACCAGCCAGGTGGTGGCGCTCGCGCTGTTCACCCTTAAGCTGGCGCGCATGCGCGATCTTTCGGTCGTGCGCGGGCGCGAGATCGCACAGGCGCTGCACGCGCTTCCCGCGCAGATCCAGGAGGTGCTCGACAGTGCGCCGGCGGTCGAGGCGATCGCCGAGCGGTTCAAGCACGCGACGAACTTCCTGTACCTCGGGCGGGGCTTCAACTTTCCGGCGGCGCTCGAGGGCGCGCTCAAGCTGAAGGAGATTTCGTACATCCACGCCGAGGGCTATCCCGCGGCGGAGATGAAGCACGGCCCGATCGCGCTGATCGACGAGAACATGCCCGTGGTGTTCATCGCGCCGCACGACGCGGTGTTCGACAAGATCGTGTCGAACATCCAGGAGGTGAAGGCACGCAGCGGCACGACGATCGTGATCACCAGCCGCGACGAGCCGGCTCTCAAGGGGCTGATCGACCACGAGATCCGGATTCCGGAGACGCTCGACATGCTGATGCCGATCCTGGCGTCGGTGCCGCTGCAGCTGCTGGCGTACTACATCGCGGTGAAGCGGGGCGCGCATGTGGACCAGCCGCGGAACCTCGCCAAGAGCGTGACCGTCGAATAGAACGGCAGTCGGGTCATTCCGCGCGCTCGGCCTTCAGTCTTCTCAAGGCCTCACGCGCGCCCTCCGCCTCGCGGGACGTCGGGTACCGGTCTATGAGCATGCGCAGTTCGGCCATCGCGCGTCCCCGATCACCGAGCGGACCGAGCAGCAGGTCGATGATCTTCTGGCTCGTGTAGCGCTTCAGCTCCGGTTTCGCGGCCGGCAGCGAACGCGCGAGGCGAAATCGCTCGATCGCCGTCGCAGGATCGCCGAGTTCGCGCGCGTAGAGTTCCGCCGAGCGCACCAGCGGCCACGGGTTGCCGGGTTCGGCGACGGTCACCGCCTCCCATGCCGACACCGCTCCCTTGAAATCACCGCGCACCTCGCGCGTGACGATCTCCGAGTGCTCGTTCGCGTAATGTCCGGTCGTCGCCGGCATCGTGAACGTCTGTGCGGCGTGACCGGAGCCGCTCAACAGGATCCAGCCGAACGTCTTGCCGAACGCATAGCCGATGATCCCGCCGATGGGAAAGAGCAGAAGGAACGGAACCGGTGACGGACGTCCCGATGCGTACACGCCCATCGGGAGGAAGAAAAAGAGGAGGCTGGCACCCCAGATGCCCTGCATTCCACCCCGGTGCACCCACGCCGTATAGCGTTCGCTCTGAGACATGCACTATTCTACTCGCTCATGAGAGTCCTGCTCCAGAGGGTGTCGCGGGCCGAGGTGCGGGTCGAGGGCCGGAGCACTGGCCGCATCGGCGCGGGATTCCTGCTGCTCGCGGGTTTCACACACACGGATACGGCAGAGCAAACCGTGTGGATGGCCGACAAGATCAGCGGGCTGCGCCTGTTCTCCGACGCGGAGGGGAAGATGAATCTTGGTCTGGCCGACGTCGGCGGCGCGGTGCTCGTGGTGAGCCAGTTCACGCTCTACGGCGACGCCGCGAAGGGGCGCCGGCCGAGCTTCATCGATGCCGCGCGTCCCGAAGTCGCCGTGCCGCTGTACGACACCTTCATCACCCTGCTGCGCGAGCGCGGCCTCCACGTGGAGACCGGCGAGTTCGGCGCCATGATGGACGTCGAACTCGTGAACGACGGGCCCGTCAC
>PMYN01000018.1 GCA_003171215.1 Gemmatimonadota bacterium
CGGTCTCTCGCCGGACTTCCTTGATTTCATCGTGTGTCTCAACGAGCGCCATGTCGATTTCGTGCTCGTTGGCGGCTACGCCATGGGCGTTCATGGAGTGGTTCGCGCCACGGGCGACATCGACTTCTTGTATCGACGAACGGCCAAGAACGTGCATGATCTATGTGCAGCGATGAACGATTTCGGTGCGCCTCGTGAGGTGATTGATCAGGCTTCGCTGATGACGTCGGGCATCGTGACGCAGTTTGGCAACCCGCCGTATCGCATTGATCTGCTCAACGAGATCGACGGAGTCAGTTTTCTCGAGGTTTGGAACGGAGCCACGACCGTTACTCTCGACGGTCAAAAGATACGGGTTATTGGCCTCAGCGAGCTCAAGAAGAACAAGAATGCGACGGGCCGAAAGAAGGACGAAGAGGATGTGCGTAGATTGACCTCACAGAAGACCCGCAAGAAACGGTAGAGAACCAGCGGCGTGGGACACACTCATTGTTAGGCCGCAACCACAGGCAAAGTGACCAAACCATTCTTCGCCGGCGCCCCACTCTCCGACTACATCGCGCAGCAGATGCAGGGCATGAAGCGCGAGATCGACACGATTGATGGCAATAACCTGTTGAGCTTTGTACCGGCGACGCTCGCGAAGGGCATCGCACAGCGATATACACTCGCGCCAATCGTCATCGCGGACGCTGCCAAGCGAGCCGATGTTCGCGAAACACGCGTCGATGCGCGAATGTTCGCAAATCGTGTTGTGTTTGACGAGAGCCGTCCTGTTTGTGTCGATGGAACGAAGGTCACGCTGAGTCTTCCGTTCACGGGAACTGTCGACCTCCTAAGTCTTCAGCCGGGAACATGGGACGGATCGCACCCGCAGGGCGCCGTGGCAGGGAACGAGCTCATTTTCGAAAGAGCGTGGCTCGATACGCCCGCCGGTCCCGAGGTGGAGGCGTGGGTAAGTCAGACGATCGGCGACCTCCGCAAGCACACTGGATGGCAAGAACAACAGATACGATCGCACAACGAATCACTTGAGACCGCAACAATTCAGGCAATCAATAGTCGTCGATCATCGTTATTGGCCAAGCGAAACCTTCAGGCATCGCTTCCCTTCAACATGACCATGCGACCAGATGCGCCGCTCACATTCGCGCCTGAAGGCATTCGCAGAAAGACGGCATGGTCGCTACCGCAGGAGATCGGCAGGAAGCCATTCGAACCCGAGGCATCTCTTTCGCCGGATCAGTTTGAAGACATCCTCCGAACTCTCCGAGCCATTGGCCACAGCATGGAGAGGACGTCGGGGACGTTCACAAAGCTCGAAGAAGAAGAAATTCGTTCGGTGTTCCTCGCGGCCTTGAACGCGCAGTTCGAGGGAGGGGCGACGGGAGAAACGTTCAATGCTGTTGGCAAGACAGACATCTTGATTCGCTACCAGGACAGAAACCTCTTCATCGGTGAATGCAAGGTGTGGCAAGGGCCCGTCGGCCTATCCGAAGCTATTGATCAAGTATTGGGATATTTGTGCTGGCGAGATTCACACGCGGCGATTCTCCTATTTGTGCGCAACAAGGACATGAGTGCAGTCGTTGAAAAGATCCCGAGTACCATCGCGGCACACGGCAATCACATCCGCCTCGTAAAGCGGGTCTCCGACACCGAATGGCACTACAAGTTCATGCAGAAGGACGATTCAGCCCGCGAGTTGGCGCTCGTCTTTCAAGCGTATCATCTGCGCCCATGATCTCCGGGCCGATGCGGCCCAATGATCGTTGCATTCGACAAGCGATATAAGGCGCCAGTATCGGGAAGCCGCTGGAGTACTACAGGGCCTCAATCAGCTACTGAGCTGCGCCGAGTTTGGTGGACAGCGAGTTAAGCTTCTGCCGCGCTCACACACGGTTCCCCTGTCACCTCGGCAACACGCCATGACACTGGATGAATTCAAATCCCTTTGGGAGAAGCGGCGAGACGAGTACACCAGACTTCGAGCCCAAGTTGACGCGGCGACCCTCATTGATCACCTCTTGGCCGATCTCGCGACCGTGATCATCGATGCGGGCGCATCGCTGTTGACCCTCACGCAGGCCGCGCACGTCTGCGGCTATAGTGCGGACCACCTCGGGCGGCTCGTGCGCACTGGCCAGCTCACGAACCACGGACGCCGCCACGCGCCGCGCGTCCGCTTGGGCGACCTGCCGCGGCGCATCCAACGTCAGCCGGCGGTTCCTGGGGGCGCGCCAACGACGTATGATCCAGTCGCGGATGCGTGGGCGCTGAGAAGCCGCCAGCGGACCGGACACGGAGACGGGATTGGCTAACCGAGAATGGCGGCAAGTGCGCGGCTGTTGGTCGCGCTCGTTCGGGGAGCGCGGAACCCGCGTCCGGCTGTCGCAGCGGAAGAAGGGCGGACCGTTCTATCGGACGGTGTGGGTGCCAGGGCGCGGCAAGAGTCAGGCGTCCTTGGGGACGCGAGACCGCGACGAGGCCGAGCGGCTGGGGCGGGCCCTCGTGGCCGAGCTGCAGCGCGGCGACAGCGCACCGCCGCCCGGGCGGCTCACCTTGGGCGAGCTCTGGCAGCGGTATCAACGCGAGTGCGATGCCTTCCTCGACAACACGCCCACCACTCGGCGCGGCGATACGGGCCGAGTGAAGATCTTGCTCGCCGTCTTGGGCGAGAAGTGCGAGGTGCAGAAGCTCACGGCGCGCGACCAAGCCGCCTACAGTGCGCGCCGCAAGCTGGGCGGCATCCGCCTCGCGAACGGGGAGGTCACGGGCTCCGTGCGCACGGCGAGCGTCTGGGGCGATCTGGTGCTGCTACACGCGATGTTGAACTGGGCGACGACGGTCCGCTTCGCGAACGGCTCCCGGCTGCTCAATGAGAACCCCCTCGCGGGCGTCCGTCGGGAGAAGGAGATCAATCCGCTGCGGCCGGTCGCCTCGTGGGAGCGCTTCCGGCGGACGCGAGCCGCCATGCGCGAGTTGCAGCGTGACCAAGCATCCGCGCTCATGGCCGAGCCCCTGTCCGTCACGGCGCGCGTCGCGCTGCAGCGGTGGATCCGAATGGAGCTGGCCTTGGTGTTAGCGGAGGCGACCGGGCGGCGCTTGGGCGCGCTGCGCCAGCTCCGGTGGGAGGACATCGATTTCACACGCAAGACCATTCGGTGGCGCGCCGCCTACGACAAGAAGGGCAAGGAGACCGTGGTCCCGATGCCGGGCAAGCTCGCGGGCGACCTCCGCCGACTCAAGGCGAAGCTGGGAGCGACCACCACGTGTGTGTTCGCCGGCGAGCGGCGCCCGGATCAGCCGATGGATCGGCATCTCTTCGACAAGTGGCTTCGCGTGGCGGAGACGCGCGCCGGACTGCCCAAGTTGGTGGGCGGGCTCTGGCATCCCTATCGCCGGAAGTGGGCGACCGAGCGGAAGCAGCACTCCGTGGTGGACGTGGCGGCGGCGGGCGGGTGGAAAGACACGCAGACGCTGCTCACCTGTTATCAGCAGCCCGATGCGGAGTCGATGCTGGCGGTGATGAGCGAGCCCCGAAAGGTGCGAGATGCCGCGTTAGCAAGAGTGCACCCGTAAAGAGGGACACCGAAACGCCCGAGGCCGCCCGAGCGCAAACGCCTGGGCGGCCTCGTGTTACGTGAATCGGGACGGCGGGATTCGAACCCGCGACCCCCTGAACCCCATTCAGGTGCGCTACCGGACTGCGCTACGTCCCG
>PMYN01000117.1 GCA_003171215.1 Gemmatimonadota bacterium
TTCGGCACGAGAGCGTCGAGCACGCGCGCCGTGTCGTCGGTCGAACCGTCGTCGATGACGATGACTTCGTAGGTCTCGGTGCGCGTGCGAAACGTCTCGTCGCAGAGCTGCATCAACAGCGGGAGGTTCTCGGCCTCGTCCTTCGCCGGAACCAGCACGGAAACCGCGGGCCGAAGGTTGTTGAGGCTCATACGCGTTTCCTCATCCGTGCCGACAGCACGCCGAGCTGCTCGCGGTACTTGGCGACCGTGCGCCGGGCGATCCGAATGCCGTCCCGCTCCAGAATCTCCACGATGGCCTGGTCCGTCAGGGGGTTCTTGGGGTCCTCGTCGTTGACGAGCTTCGAGATCGTATCCTTGATGCCGCGTGCCGACACATCCTCTCCGTCCACCGTGGAGAGCCCCGATGAGAAGAAGAACTTCAGCGGCAGGACGCCCCGCGGCGTTTGCGCGTACTTCTCGTTCGTCACGCGGCTCACCGTGCTCTCGTGCATGCCGATGGCGTCCGCGACTTCGCGCAGCGTCAGCGGCTTGAGGTACTGCACACCCTTCTCGAAGAACTCGCGCTGCCGGTCCACGATGAAGTGCATCACCTTCAGCATCGTGTGCCGCCGCTGCTCGATGGCCTGGATCAGCCACTGCGCCGCGTTGAGCTTGTTCGTGATGAATTCCTTGTTCTCGCCCTCGAACTTCTTCTTGTCGCGCGCGATGTCCTGGTAGACGCGGCTCAGCTTCAGCCGCGGCAGGTTGCCGTCGTTCACGAACACCATGTACTCCCCGTCGATCTTCTCGACCACCATGTCCGGGACCACGTAGTTGTCCTGCTTGCCCGACTGCGCGAGTCCCGGCTTCGGGCTCAGTTTCGCGATGTCGTCCGCCGCGCGCTGCACCTCGACCGTCGTCACGCCGACCTTTCGCGCCACGTCGCTCCAGCGGTGCGCGATCAGCTCCTGGAAGAAATCGCGCACGAGGCGCTCGGCGAGCGTGCCGGACTGCCCGGCATCATTCAGCTGCAGCAGCAGGCACTCGCGAAGGTCGCGCGCTCCGGTCCCCGGCGGGTCGAGCCGCTGGATGATCGCCAGCATTTCCTCCGCCTCGGCCATCGTATAGAACGGCAGCTTCTCGTCGTCGCGCCCGGCGCGCTCGGCCGCTTTCGCCACGACGTCGTTGATGCCCTCGAGGATCTCGCTCAACGACGCCGCGAGGTAGCCGTCGTCGTTGATGTTTCCGATGAACTCTTCGGCGAGCAGCAGCTGGCGCGGGTTGAGGTCGAGCAGCTTGATCTGCTCGAGCAGGTAGTCGTCGAGATGATGCGCGCCGACCGACACCGCCTCGTATTGCTCCCGATCGTCGCGCTGCTCGCTCATGCCGCCCGACGACTCGAACCCGTCGAGCAGGATCTCTTCCCAGTTGGTCTCGTCGTCCGTGTTCGCGTTCGGTTCCTCCACCGCGACTTCGGGCGACGCCTCCAGTTCCGTCTCGGCCTCCTCGTCGGCCCCCTGCTCTTCCTCGTCGTCCTCGATCATGTCGAGGAACGGATTCGTGAGCAGTTCCTGCTTCAGGTGCTGCTGCAGGTCGAGCAGCGGCATGTAGAGCATGTCCATCGCCTGATACAGGCGAGGATTGATCTTGAGCTCCTGCCCAAGGCGAAGGCTCTGGTTCAGCCCTCCCTTCATCCGGTGGGCTCCGGCGGCGACTCGGTCGGCTGGACGGCGTGCGCCAACTCGGGTGCCAGAGCGGGTGTCAGAGCGGGCGTCCGGTCTCCGTGCTCGGCCTGGAAGCGCGTGCGCAGTCGGGCCGTCAGCGTGGGACCGAGGTAGATGTCCGCGACGGTGTCGTCGAACACGAGCTCACGAACGAGGCCGGAGACCTTCACCTGGCCGTCGAACAGGATGTACGCGCGATCCACGATGTCGAGGGTCTGCTCGACGTTGTGGTCGGAGATCAGCACGCCGATGCCGCGGTGCTTGAGGCTCGCGACGATCTGCTGGATGTCGTGCACCGCGATCGGATCGACGCCCGCGAACGGCTCGTCGAGCATCATGAACTTCGGCTGCGTGACGAGCGCGCGCGTGATCTCGAGGCGCCGGCGCTCACCGCCCGAAAGCGAGAACGCCTTGTTCGCCCGCAGGTGCTTGATGTTCAGCTCGTCGAGGAGCCCTTCGAGCCGCAGCTCACGCTCCTTCCTGCTGATGGGGAGCGTCTCGAGGATCGCGAGGATGTTCTCCTCGACCGTGAGCTTGCGGAACACGGACGGTTCCTGCGAGAGATAGCCGATGCCCCGTCGCGCGCGGCGGTACATCGGCATGTTGGTGATGTCCTCCTCGTCGAAGAGGATCCGGCCGTGCTCCGGCGGGATGAGGCCGACGATCATGTAGAACGTCGTCGTCTTGCCGGCGCCGTTCGGGCCGAGGAGGCCGACGATCTCTCCCTGCTTCACGTCGAGCGCGACGTCGTTCACCACGTTGCGGCGTCGATACGTCTTCACGAGTCCTTCGGCGCGCAGGACGCTGTGCCCTTCGACCTTCGGCGCCGCCGACACGCGGCGCGGCGCGGCCGCGAACTCCCCCGTCTCGCGCAGGGCGGCACTGAGCTCGCCGCGCAGGCCACGAACCCTGCTCCAAAGCTCCGGCGCCATCCGCAGCTTGGTGTGCGTGGGATCGCCGTCCACGGTGACGAGCGCACCACTGCCCACCAGGCGCGGGATCACGACGTTCGCGAGGTGGGCGCGCACTTCGTCGAGGCTGAGCCGTCCGGCCTCGGCGTCGGCGTCGCGTCCCTCCGCGCGCACGGCGGCCAGGTAGTCCGTGCGCAGTCCGAGCGCGACCTCGTGGAACGATGCGGCGCCTTCCTCATCCGCTAGACGGACGAGTGCGAGGAGCGCGAGCGCCGCGGACCGGTCTTCGCCGGCGTACCGCTGGGCGATCGCGTGGACCGGGTCGATTGCCCCTGGGCTTCCGTTGCCGATCACGGTTTCTTCTTCTCCGCCGGCTTCTGCGCCGTCTTGGTTGCCGGCTTGGTTGCCGTGGAATCCTTCGCGGTCGCCGACTTGGTGCTGTCGGCGACGAGTTCGTCGTAGAAACCCTCCGCGTGTCCTCGCACGCGGACCTCGTAGACCTGGCGCTGCCGGAACGTGACCGTGATGCTGTCGCCGAGCACGTAGTTCACGTTCGGCCGGTCGGTCTTCTCCTCGCCGCTTCGCGCGACCTGGTAGTACGATTTCGCCCTCGCGGCCGGCGTGCCTCTCGCGAAGATTTCCCTCACGCTCGGCTGCTTCACGGTGTCGGTCGCGACCAGCGAGTCGAAGTGCGCGACGATCGTGTCGCCCGTCAGGTAGTCGAGTTGCTTCGACGTGATCTTGGTCGAATCGGGGTTGCTCTCCGCGAGCGCGCGGCCGAGTGCCCGCATCGTCCGCAGCGTCTGGCCGGGCATGGTCACATCGATGGAATCCGCGGTGATGTCCTGGTCTTTCGAGTGGGCGTGCGCCCGCGTTCGGCCCCACGCGAAGGCCCGCTCGAGCTTCTGGTTGGAGACGCGCAGGTCGATCGTGTCGGCCTTGAGCGTGACGTCGTCGCTCGTGGCCTGCGCGTGCCCGAGACTCTTCACCCGCTCGACCTCGTGCTCCTTCGAGTAGATGTCGATGACGTCGCCGTCGAGCGTGAAGTGCCGCTCGCCGCGGCCGACCACCTTCGGCGTCTGCATGAGTCTCGCGAATTCGGTGATCTTGTTGACGAATGCCGAGTCACTCGTGGAGAGAAGGTCGGGGCGTTCGATGATCACGATGCCTTTCGCGAAGATCAGCGAATCGTTGTCCATGATGATGCGATCGGCCTGGATGTTGACCGAGTCCTTCGAGTCGCCGCCGCCATCCTTCGGGCTCATCCAGATATTTGACCGCGGCTCGGCCACGAGGTGCGACTTCTCCCGAACGCCCACCGCAGGCCTCAGGTATTCGGCGCGCGGGCCGATGAACCGCGTCCCCGTGTTCGTCACCCCGACCACGTTTCCCTCGGCGAGCAAGCGTTCTTCCCCGGTATAGTATGTGATGCGGTCGGCGTCCAGCTTGAGCCGCTGCTCGGTGTAGTGGACGTGCCCGATGAGGATCAGGATCTTCCGGTCGGCATAATGCTCGGCGCTGTCGGAGCGGACGCGCTGGTCGGTGCCCTCGCACTTGGCGTCGAAACCGCCGCCCACCCACGTGGTGTCCTTTCCGTGCATGTCGGAATGCGTGGTGACCGTGCCGTTCACCTCGACGCCGGTTTGGATGACGGCGCACTCTTTCGCTTTTCCACCGCCGCGCGCGTTTCCCTGCGCGCGCGCCGGGAGGACGGCGCACACGAGCAGGATCGGCATGAGGGCGAGAGCTCGCATCCCTACTTGGGCACCGCGACCGGGCCGGCCTTCGCACTGAGCATCTTGACCACCTTCAGGTCGTTCAGGTCGGGATCGGTCGTGAAGCCGATACCGCGCAGCACGCGGCCGTCCGGGTCCGTCAGCTTGAAGGTCGTATCGCTGGAGACCAGGTTGATCCGGTTGTCGTAGCGCACGAACGGCGTCTCGAGGCGCCGTCCGTCGATCGTCGTGATCACGACGTCGCCGCGCGCCTCGAGGGAGTTCAGGCGCTGGTTGTAGATGCCGGTGCGCGAGGTGAGCACCGCGTCGAGCAGCCCCTGCGAGTTGAAGAATTTGCCGTCGACGACGCGCATGTCGGTGCGGGTGTTCTCGTCGAAGAAATAGGCCGTGTCGGAGTGAATCTCGGCGCGATTCAGCCCACGGTCGGTGATCAGCATGCGCTGCCCATACAGCACCTGGTCCGCCGAATCGGCGATGGTCTGCTTGTTCGCGGCGATCGGCGGTCCCTTCTCCTCGCTGCACGCGCAGAGCAGCGCGGTCGCGAGCAGCAGCGCCTTCCTCACGCCGCACCGGCCCGCATGAGGTCGTGCAGGTGGACGACCCCGACCACGTGTGACGACGAGTCGATGACGGGTACCGCCATGATGCCTCCCTGCTCCATGCGGTAGACGACGGCACTTCCGAGCTCGTCGGGCGCGGCGGTCTTCGGCGACTTCGTCATCAACGAGTCCACGCGCACCTTGAGAAAGTCCGCCTCGCGCTCCATCAGGCGCGTGAGGTCACCTGCCGTGATCACGCCCTGCAGGGCGCCCGCGCCGTCCGTGACGATCGCGATGCCGCGTCGTTCCGCCAGCTGCACCACGGCCTCGCGCATCGTCGCTCCGGGTCGGAGAATCGGCAGCTGTTCCGTCACCATCACGTCGCGCACGGCCAGGAGGAGCCGCTTGCCGAGCGCCCCGCCGGGATGAAGCCGCGCGAAATCCTCACGGCGGAATCCCTTGACCTCGAGCAGCGTCACGGCGAGCGCATCGCCCAGTGCGAGCGTCACCGTGGTGCTGGTGGTGGGCGCGAGATCGTGCGGGCATGCCTCCTCGCGCACGGACGCGTCGAGCCAGACGTCCGAATGACGCGCGAGCGTCGACGCGCCCTCGCCGGTGATGGCGACGGTCCGTACACCCAGCCGCTGGAGCTGTTCCAGCAGCGGAAGCAGCTCTTCCGTTTCGCCGCTCTTGGAAATCAGGATCGCCACGTCGCTGCTCGAGACGATGCCCAGATCGCCATGCACGCTTTCCGTCGGGTGCAGGAAGGCTGCGGGCGTTCCGGTCGACGTCATGGTCGCGGCGATCTTGCGGCCGATGAGTCCCGACTTCCCCACTCCCGCGACGATCACGCGTCCCTTGCTTTCCGCGATCAGTTCGACGGCGCGCGCAAACGTCTCTCCGACGCGTGTCTCGGCCTCGGTGAGGGCCTCGCGCTCGAGGCGCACGACGCGCCGTCCGCGCTCGATGATCTCGTCGCGTGTCACGTGGTCTCCCCGGTCGCGGCGACGTACCGTTCGACGATCGCGGTCCATTCGCCGCGCGCCGTCAGCAGCAGTTCGGCAAACTCGCGCACCGCCCCGTTCCCGCCCGCGCGCGTCAGGTGGACGTTCGCCGCTTCCTTCACTTCCTTCGACGCGTTCGCCACGGCGACCGGCATGCCGACCACGCGCAGGACGCCGAGGTCGGGCAAGTCGTCGCCGACGAATGCGGCATCCGCGGGATCGATACCGAACTGCGCGAGCATCTTCCGGAGCGCCGAGAGCTTGCGCGCCTTCGAGTCCTGCGCGATGGCATCGACCTTCAGTTCCTCGGCGCGCAGCCGCACGCTCTCCGATTCGCGGCCCGTGATGATCCCGACCTTGATGCCCGCCTTTCGCATCAGGACCACGCCGAGGCCGTCCTGGATCTCGTAGCGCTTGAGCTCGACCCGCTTCCCATCCGCGTCACCGAGGTAGATGCCGCCGTCGGTCATGACGCCGTCGATGTCGAGCCCGACGAATTTCACGCGCTTGGCCGCCGCCGGCGCAATCATCGGCGCGCGGCGGCCCAGATGTCGACGGCTCGCGCGACGAGGTCGTCGAGGCGGTCGAGCGGGATCATGTTCGGTCCGTCGCTCGGCGCGTGCGCGGGATCGGGGTGCGTCTCGAGAAACAGTCCGTCGGCGCCGGCGGCGAGCGCCGCGAACGTGAGCGGCGGAATCATCTCGCGTACACCGCCGCTGCTGCCGCCCTCGCCCTTGCCCGGCTGCTGCACGGAGTGCGTCGCGTCGAAGACGACCGGGCAGTGCGTCGCCTCCTTCAGCCGGGCGAAGTTGCGCATGTCGACGACGAGATCCCCGTATCCGAAGAAGGTGCCGCGCTCGGTGACCGCAATTCCCTGCGCCGCGCCGTGCTTCGAGGCCTTGCGCCCCTCGCTCACTTTCTTGACTGCGCCGATCATCCCCTCCGGCTGCAGCCACTGGCCCTTCTTCACGTTCACCGGCTTTCCCGTCGCGCCGGCGGCGAGGAGCAGGTCGGTCTGGCGGCAGAGGAATGCGGGGATCTGCAGCACGTCGGCGACGCCCGCCGCTGCCGCGCATTGGTCCGGAAGGTGCACGTCGGTCAGCACGGCCAGTCCCGTACGAGCGCGCACACGATCGAGCGCGGCGAGTCCTTCGTCGAGTCCCGGCCCTCGATGCGCGCCCGGATTCGAGCGATTCGCCTTGTCGAAACTCGCCTTGAAGATGATGCCGCCCGGGACTTTCTCCGCGAGGCGCGCGAGATGATCGCCGACGCGAAACATCAGGTCGTCGCCTTCCACCACGCAGGGTCCCGCGATCAGAAACAGGCGGTCAGCAGGAAACGGATCGGTTCGACCTGCCATTCACTTCGCCTTCGCGAGCGGGGACTCGGCAGCCGGCGCTGGTATCGGCGCGACGCTGCCCTGCTCCTCGCGTTTCCGCCGGGCCGTGACCGCCGCGGCGACGAACGCGGCGAAGAGCGGGTGCGGACGCGTGGGCCGGCTCTTGAGCTCCGGATGGAACTGGCATGCCACGAAATGCGGATGGTCGGGAAGCTCGATCATCTCGACGAGCGAGGCATCCGGAGAGAGTCCTGACAGCCGCATGCCCTTCTCCTGGAACAGCTCGCGGTACTGGTTGCTCACCTCGTAGCGGTGCCGGTGCCGCTCGCTGATCTCGGGCACGCCATAAATGTCCGCGGCCTTCGAGCCGGGTCGCAGCCTGCACGGGTACGCGCCGAGCCGCATCGTGCCGCCCATGTCCTGCACGTGCTGCTGGCTTTCCATCAGCGACACGACCGGGTTCGAACATTCGGGCGCGAACTCGCTGGAGTTCGAATCGTCGAGTCCGCACACGTCGCGGGCGAACTCGATGATCGCCACCTGCATCCCGAGGCAGATGCCGAAGAAGGGCGTGCCGCTCTCGCGCGCCGCCCGGATCGCCTCGACCATGCCCTCCACGCCGCGAACGCCGAATCCGCCGGGCACGAGCAGGCCGTCGAATCCGGCCATCATCGAGCGCGCAGTCGCGTCGTCGGTGAACAGGTCGCTGGAGGTCCATGCGATCTCGACTCCCACATCGTTCGCGATGCCGCCGTGGATCAGCGCTTCGTGCACGCTCTTGTAGCTGTCGGCGTAGTCGGTGTACTTGCCGACGACCGCGATGCGCACCTTCGACGGCGGATCCATCACGCGCTGCACCATCGTCTTCCACACCGAAAGGTCGGGCTCCCGCGTCTCGAGCCCGAGCTTCCGGCACACGAGATTGTCGAATCCCTGTTCGGCGAACGAGAGCGGAATCTGGTAGATGGTCCGCACGTCGCGGCTCTCGATCACCGCGCCGAACTCCACATTGCAGAAGAGCGCGATCTTCCGCTTCACGTCCTCGCTGAGCGGGCGTTCGGTGCGGCAGATGAGCACATCGGGCTGGATGCCGATCTCCATCAGCTCACGGACCGAGTGCTGCGTCGGCTTCGTCTTCACTTCGGCGGCCGCCGCGATGTACGGCACGAGCGTCAGGTGCACGAACAGCGCATTGTCGCGGCCCACATCGTGGCGGAATTGACGAATCGCCTCGAGGAACGGCAGCGACTCGATGTCGCCCACCGTCCCGCCGATCTCGACGATCACGACGTCGTTCTCCGGCGCCATGCGCCGGATCGCCGCCTTGATCTCGTCGGTGATGTGCGGGATCACCTGCACGGTGGATCCGAGGAACTCCCCGCGGCGCTCCTTGGTGATGACGTTCAGGTACACGCGGCCGGTGGTGACGTTGTTCTGCTGCGAGAGCGGCCGGTCGATGAATCGTTCGTAGTGGCCGAGGTCGAGGTCCGTCTCCGCGCCATCGTCGGTGACGAACACCTCCCCGTGCTGGAACGGGCTCATCGTGCCGGGATCGACGTTGATGTACGGATCGAATTTCATCATCGTTACGCGCAGGCCGCGTTCGACGAGCAGCCGCCCGAGCGATGCGGCGGCGATGCCCTTGCCGAGCGACGAGACCACGCCGCCGGTGACGAAAATGAACTTCGTGGATTGCTGGGGCTGCGTCGGTGTGTTCGACATTAGTGTGTCCCGGCGACTTTTTGTGGGGGGTGGACGGAACTCCAGCGGATATTTGCTGCGACGAGGTCTTCTTCCGTATCGATGCCACGTGCTCCCTGGGCCCGCGCGACGACCGCGACGCCCATCGCGAGCCCGTCGGCGAGTGCGCGCAGCTGTTCCAGGCGTTCGCTGATCTCGAGCGCGCTCGGGGGAAGCGCCACCCAGCGATTCAGCGCGGCGCGCGTGTAGGCGTAGATGCCGAGGTGCTGCCGTACGAGGCCGTCGCGCGTGGCGCGATCGCCGGGGTCGCGCAGGAACGGGATCGGCGCGCGCGAGAAATACAGCGCGCGCCCGTGCATATCCGTCACGACTTTCACGACGTCGGGATTCGCGAGGACCTCCGCGCCGGCGCGGCACGCCGCGGTGCCGAGCGAGAATTTCCCCGAGGTCACCTGCGAGAGCGCTCCGCTGACGGCATCCGCGCCGATGAAGGGTTCATCGCCCTGGACGTTCACGAACGCGTCATACCCCGTGAACTCGGAGGAGTTGGCGACCTCCGCGACGCGATCCGTTCCCGAGTGATGATCGTCGCGGGTCATCGCGACCTGGGCGCCTGCCGAGCGGGCCGCGTCGGCGACCTCGGGTGAATCGGTCGCCACCACCACACGGTCTGCGAGGTTCATCGCTGAAACCCGCTCCCAGACTCTCACGATGAGCGGTTCGCCGCCGAGAAGGCGGAGGGGCTTTCGGGGGAGTCTGGTGGACCCCAGCCGGGCTGGGATCACGATCAAGGTGCTCATGGGAGCACCCTCTGCTGAGGCGGCGAAGATGCAAAATCCACGCCACGAAAGATAAGCCTGGGGGCTCTCCCGTGCAAAGCTTTGTGGGAAATCGCCTTAAAACAGCGAGGAGCGACGGGCGAGGGGCCTGTTCTTTTCGTCGCCCTTCGCCATCGAGAGAAAGTTCTGCAGAATGCGCTTCCCGTGTTGGGTGAGGATCGACTCCGGGTGAAACTGCACGCCCCACACCGGATGGGTCACGTGCCGCATCGCGTGGATTTCCGTGGGGTCGTCGACGGCCGTAGCGGTCACGTGCAGCACAGTCGGAAGCGAGGCGGCCTCCACCACCAGCGAGTGGTAGCGCATCACCTCGAGTGGGCTCGGAATGCCGTCAAACAGGTCGGTGCCGTCGTGGCGGACCTTCGAGGTCTTTCCGTGCATCACGCCGCGCGGAGCGCGCACGACCGTGCCGCCGTACGCCTCTCCGATGGCCTGATGGCCGAGACACACGCCGAGAATCGGGATGTGCGCGCCGTATCGCTTGATGAGCGGGATGCAGATCCCCGCCTCGCTCGGTGTCTTCGGTCCGGGGCTGATGACGATCGCGGTCGCGCCCAGCGCACCCACGTCCTCCACCGCGATCGCATCGTTACGAATGACGCGCGGATCCTCGCCAAGCTCGCCGAGATACTGGACGAGGTTGTAGGTGAACGAATC
>PMYN01000153.1 GCA_003171215.1 Gemmatimonadota bacterium
AACTACCTGCTGGCCTCGCATGTGTGGCGCCAGGATCACAATGGATTCACGCACCAGGATCCGGGATTCATCGACCACGTGGTGAACAAGAAGGCGGAAGTGGTGCGCGTATATCTGCCGCCGGATGCCAACTGCCTGCTGTCCGTGATGGACCACTGCCTGCGCAGCCGCCACTACGTGAACGTCGTCATCGCCGGCAAGCATCCGGCGCCGCAGTGGCTCGCGATGGACGCGGCGGTGATGCACTGCGCCGAGGGCGTAGGCGTGTGGCAATGGGCGAGCAACGACCAGGGCGTCGAGCCCGACGTGGTGATGGCGTGCTGTGGCGACGTGCCGACGCTGGAAACACTCGCCGCGGTCTCGATCATGAGCGAACAGCTGCCGGACCTGAAGATTCGCGTGGTCAACGTCGTGGACCTCATGAAGCTGCAGCCGCAATCCGAACACCCGCACGGGTTGAGCGACGCGGGGTTCGACGCGCTGTTCACGAAGGACAAGCCGGTCATCTTCGCCTTTCATGGCTATCCGACGTTGATTCACCGGCTGACCTACCGCCGTACCAACCACGGCAACTTCCACGTGCGGGGCTACAAGGAGGAGGGCACCATCACGACGCCGTTCGACATGACGGTGCTGAACGACCTGGACCGGTTCCATCTCGTAATGGACACGATCGATCGGCTGCCGCAAACGGGCGAGGCGGGGATCACGCTGAAGCAGCGGCTGAAGGAAAAGTTGGTCGAGCACAAGCAATACATCGACCTGCACGGCGAGGACATGCCGGAGATTCGCGATTGGCAATGGGGGGACACACGCCTGCGAGTATAGACGTGAATCCCGACACGGGGCTCACGCGCGCCGAGGTGGAGAGCCGCCGCGCGGAGAGCGGCTACAACGAAGTGGCGGAGAAGAAGGAGCACGCGCTCGTCGGCTTTCTTCGGAAGTTCTGGGGACTCTCGGCGTGGATGCTCGAGCTGATCATGGTGCTTTCCGCTGTTCTCGGAAAGTATCCGGACGTGATCCTCGTGGGCGCGCTGCTCGTCATCAACGCAGTCCTGAGCTTCCTGCAGGAGCGCCGCGCCGCCGGCGTCGTCGAAGCGCTGCGGAAACGGCTGCAGGTCAGTGCCCGCGTCCGCCGCGACTCGACCTGGCAGTTGATTCCCGCCCGCGAGCTCGTCCCCGGAGACGTCGTCCGCGTGCGGCCTGGTGACATCGTCCCGGCAGACGTGAAGCTGCTAACGGGAACGCTGAGCGTGGACCAGTCGGCGCTCACCGGCGAGTCAAAGGACGTGGACAAGCCTCCCGCCTCCATGCTCCCATCGGGATCCGTCGTCCGCCGCGGCGAAGGGAACGGCGTGGTCGTGCTGACGGGAGCGAAGACTTCCTTTGGACGCACCACCGAACTGGTGCAGCAGGCGAGACCCAAGCTGCACATCGAAGCAGTCGTGAGCAAGGTCGTCCGCTGGCTCTTCGTCATCGTCGGCGCGCTCCTCGCCGTGGTGGTCGTCCTGTCGCTGATCCGCAGCGTGCCGCTCGCGGAGATGGTTCCCCTGGTGCTGGTGTTGCTGATGAGCGCCGTGCCGGTCGCCCTGCCGGTGATGTTCACGATCAGCATGGCGGTCGGGTCGAAGGAGCTTGCCAAGCGCGGTGTGCTGGTCACGCGCCTCAGCGCGGCGGAAGACGCCGCGACGATGGACGTGCTCTGCGTGGACAAGACCGGCACGATCACGATGAATCAGCTGGCGGTCACGGAAGTGATTCCGCAGGAGCACTCGACGGAGACGGACGTACTCATTGCCGGCGCCCTGGCGTCGCAGGAAGCCAATCAGGATCCCATCGACCTCGCATTCCTCGCGGCGGCAAGGGAGCGGAAGATCTTCGACAACGCGCCGACGTTCACGCCCGTTTCCTTCGCACCATTCGACGCGAAGAACCGGCGGACGGAAGCGGTCGTCGAGCAGAACGGCACGAAGATGCGCGTGATGAAAGGCGCCGTGCGCACGATTGCCGAGACGTGCGGCCTCCAGGCGCCGGCCATCGAGGCGCTGGAGGTTCGCGTGAACGCCTCCGCGGCGAAGGGCTATCGCACGCTGGCGGTGGCACGGGGCCCCGAGACGGGCACGCCGTCGCTGATCGGATTGGTGTCGTTGTTCGATCCGCCGCGACCCGACGCCATGCAGCTGATCGCCGCCCTTCGCGGCCTCGGCGTTTCGGTGAAGATGCTCACCGGCGACGCATTGCCGGTCGCGACGGAACTCGCGCGCGGTGTGGGCCTGCCGAACATCCGGCCCATGGCGGAGCTGAAGGCCGCGATTGCGGCTCCGGGCAGTACGTCGGTCGACCTTCTGGCCGGCGTCGATGGCTACGCCGAAGTGTTTCCGGAGGACAAGTACATCGTGGTGCAGCACCTGCAGGCTTCCGGGCACGTGACGGGCATGACAGGCGACGGCGTCAACGACGCGCCCGCGCTCCGTCAGGCCGAAGTCGGCATCGCGGTGAGCACGGCGACCGACGTGGCGAAGGGTGCCGCGAGCGTCGTGCTGACCGCGCCGGGCTTGACGAACATCGTTGCGCTCGTGGAGCAGGGCCGGACGATCTATCAGCGCATCCTGACCTGGATCGTCAACAAGATCAGCCGGACGATCCTGAAGGCGTCCTTCGTGTCGATCGCTTTCGTGCTGACGGGAAAATTCGTCGTCTCCGTGTTCGCGATGCTGCTGCTGACATTCATGACGGACTTCGCCAAGATTTCCCTGTCCACCGATCACGTGCGGTGGTCGAAGCGGCCGGAGACGTGGCAGATCGGCGGCTTCGTCACAGTGTCCGTGGTCCTGGGAATCGCGATGGTGGCGGAGGCTCTGGCGTTCCTGTGGATCTGCTGGTCGCGCTTCGGTTTGGCGACGAGCGACAGCGCGCTCTACACTTTCAGCTTTCTGCTGCTGCTCTACTTTGCCGTGTTCTCCGTGGTGTCGGCTCGCGAGCGCCGGGCGTTCTGGTCGACAATGCCGGGCAAGGCCCTCATCGTCGCGCTCGCGGCGGACGTGCTCGTGGGGACCATCCTCACACGCGTGGGTATTCCGGGACTCATGCCCCTGCCCTGGTCGCAGACACTCGCGATTCTTGCGTATGCCGCGGTCGCGTGCCTGATCGTGAACGACGCCGTGAAGGTCGTGATCATCAAATGGCGCGTACCCGCCGCCGTGGCGTAGCTTTCGCGGCGCATGATCAAGACTTTTCGCGAATCGCTCAGCCTGCTCGCGACGCGGCGATTCGGGACCTTCTGGTTCGCCAGCCTGCTTTCCAGCATCGGCACCTGGGCCCAGNNTGGCTGCTCACGCTGGCCGGCGGCGCGCTCGCCGATCGCTCCGACCGCCGGCGCGTGATCGCGCTGTTCCAGTCGATCCAGATGCTCTGCCCGGCCGCCATCGTCGTGCTGCTCATCACCGGCACGGTCAAGCCGTGGATGATCATCGTCCTGTCGATCGTGGTCGGCGTCACCGACGCGCTCTCGATGCCGTCGTTCCAGTCGATCGTGCCGTCGATCGTCAGGCGCGACCAGATCGGCGCCGGTCTTGCGCTCAACTCCACCCAGTTCAATCTCTCGCGCATTCTCGGTCCGTCGATTGCCGGCGTCCTGATGTCCAGCGTCGGCGCGATGGCATGCTTCGTGGTCAGCGCGGTGTCGTACGTGCCTTTCATCGGCGTGGCCCTGTGGATCCTGCCACGCTGGACTCCTCCGCCGCCGCGCGCGGATGCGCCGCCACGGCGTCATCTGTTCGCCGGCATCGGCAACATTCTCCGGCAGCCGCACCTCCGCGGAGCGCTGCTCAGCGTTCTCGCCAGCGGTGTTCTCTGCGGGCCCCTCATTACGTTCACGCCCGTGCTGGTGAAGGCAGCGTTTCACGGAAGCGCCGCTCATTTCTCCGCGGCGGTCGTATCGTTCGGTGCTGGAGGGCTGCTCGGCGCCGCGGGTCTGCTCAGCGTGGCGCCGAGCGTCGATCGTCGACGTTTGAGCTCGGGATTCGCCATCGTGCTGGGTGCTGTACTCGTGCTCGCGGCGCTCAACCCGTGGTTCTGGGGATTGCTTGCACTGCTCGCGCTCGCCGGCGCGTCGATGACCGTGAGCAATACCGCGGCGAATTCGATCCTGCAGGTCACGTCGGGCCCTCGCCTGCTCGGCCAGACGGTCAGCCTGTACATGCTCGCGATGCGCGGAGGGATCTCAATTGGTGCGTTGCTCACCGGCGCCGCGGTCACCTTTCTCGGCGTGCGGCACGCGCTCCTGCTCAACGGACTCGCGGCCGTGGCGATTCAGGTTGCGGTTGCACGCGTGTGGTTACGGGCGCCGCTGCCGATCCCGTCCCCAAGTCAGGAGTAACCCCAGCGAACTAGCCTGAGCGTCCCCCCCTTGAGCGATAGCAATGCCCCGAGGCGCGGCGTAACGTGCTCCTAACAGGAGCAAACCATGAAGACCGGCAAAGAGTCCGACTACGAAACGCGTGAGAGCATCCTGAAGCTGCTCTCCGACAATGAGCTCGCGAGCGTCAGCACCGCGGAGACGGCAACCCGTCTTTCCGACGGTGACGAATACCTCGATCTGGACAAGCTCGATCAAGGCGTGCTTCGCGCGAGCGGGGCCGCGGTGCCGATGGGACGCGTCCTCACCAAGAAGGCGGTGCAGGGCAATACGTGGAACACGATCCTGACGAAGCTGCCGACGCCCGTCGTGCGATCATGAGCAAGCACGTCGCCGTCTGGCTCGATCACAAAGAAGCCCGCGTCATCGAGTTCCATCCCGACAGTGCCGATGAAGCCACGGTCTCCGCGCCGCCCCACAACGACCATCACAAGCATACGAGAGGCCAGGAAGGCCTCAAGGAACACCCGGAGGACGCCAAGCGGTTCTACCATGACCTGGTAGGCGCACTCCAGGGAACCGAGGAACTCCTCATCGTTGGACCGGGCGCGGCGAAGCTCGAGTTTTCCAGATACCTGCACACGCACGATGCGCCGCTCGAGGCGAAGGTGGTCGGGATCGAGACCGTTGATCATCCCAGCGACGCCCAGCTCGTCGCGTTCGCGAAGACGTACTTCAAGGGGGCTGATCGGATGCGCTGAGCGGCGACGAACGCTCACGCGGCGCCGACGTTCCGAGGTCTTGCTGAACCGATACCGGTCACACAGGTTGCCCGACATAATGACCATAGCATTTTCCGACATCCTCGCCGCGCACGAACGAATCAAGCCGTATCTCGTTCCAACGCCGCTCCGCAATTATCCGGAGCTGGACGAGCTCGTCGGCCACGGGATTCAGGTGTGGGTCAAGCACGAGAACCACCAGCCCACCCAGAGCTTCAAGATCCGCAACGGCCTCTCCGCGGTCACCGCGCTCTCCGCGGAAGCGCGCGCCAAGGGCGTGATCGGCGCGAGCACCGGCAACCACGGGCTCGGGCTCGCGTACGCCGGCCGGCTGCTCCACGTCCACGCGGTCGTTTGCGTGCCGATGAACAACAATCCCGACAAGAACGCGGCGATCCGCGCGCTCGGCGCGGAACTCGTCGAATCGGGATCGAACTACGACGAGAGCGCCGCGGCGTGCGCGCGCATCTGCGAGGAGCGCGGCATGACGCTCGTGCACTCCACCAACAACCGCGACGTGATCGCGGGCGCTGGGACGATGACGGTCGAGATTCTCGAGCAGCGGCCGGGCCTCGATTCGCTCGTGATTGCGACGGGCGGCGGGTCGCAGGCGGTGGGGGCGCTCACGGTCGCGGCGGCGAAGAAGCCGTCGTTGACGGTTTGCGCGGTGGGGGCGGCGGGCGCTCCCGCGCAATACGAATCGTGGAAGGCGGGAAAGGTGCTGAGCGGCCGGCCGGTGAAGACCATGGCCGAGGGTGTCGCCACCGGTTCCGCGTATGCGATGACGTTCGACGCGCTCAAGAACGGACTGTCGGAGTTCGTGCTGGTCAGCGAGGACGAGATCTACCAGGGAATTCGCGATCTCATCCGCGTCACCCACAACATCGCCGAAGGAGCGGGAGCGGCGGGACTCGCCGGGCTGAGGAAGCTCGCACCGCGGCTGGCGGGCCAGCACGTGGCGATCGTGCTGTGCGGGGGGAACCTCTCGAACCTCTCGCTGCGGCGGGCAATCTGCGTCTAGAACGGCAGACGGCAGACGGCAGACGACGGACGACGGTCACGCCCGCGGATGGCTCTGTTTGTATACCTGTTTCAGGCGTTCGACTGAGGTGTGGGTGTAGATCTGAGTCGTCGAGATAGAGGCGTGCCCCAGCAACTCCTGCACGGCTCTGAGATCGGCACCGGCGTCGAGGAGATGGGTCGCAAAGGTGTGGCGCAGCGAATGCGTGGACAGCCTGGCTCCTTCGTCCACCTGCTTGAGCCAGCCCACCACCGCGTTCTGGATCCCCTTCACGCTCATGCGCTTCCCGCGATTGCTCAGGAAGCACGCGGTGCGATCGGCGGCGATCCCGAGATTTCGACAAAGCTCGTCGCGTGAGCGCTCGTAGTTCCGCAGCGCCCGCTGCGCGTGCTGGCCCACCGGCACGATGCGCTCCTTCCTCCCCTTCCCCCGGACCTTCACGAGCCCCGCGAGCAGGTCGAGGTCGGGACGGTTGATGCCGCGCAGCTCGCTCAGGCGCAGCCCGGCCGAATAGAACAGCTCGAGGATCGCGAGGTTGCGCACGTCGCCGTAGTGCCCTCCGCCCGCTCGCGTGGCCGCCGCCTGGAACAGTGTCTCGACCTGCGAGCGATCGAGATACCCGGGGAGATACTTTTCCGTCTTCGGCGATCCTACGCTGCGCGCGGGATTCACTTCCACGACGTCGTTGCGGTGCAGGAAGGCGTAGAACGTCCGAACTGCTGAAAGTGTCCGGGCGATACTGCGTTTGGCCAGTCCGCGGCGGGTGAGGTGCGCGAGGAACGAGCGCATCGCGAGCCGGTCCACTTTTCCCCAGTCCAGGCGTTCGGTGCCGTAGTAGGGCCCGAGAAAGGCGCAGAACTCGTCGAGATCGCGCGAGTACGCCTTCACCGTGTTCGGCGACACGTCCCGTTCGCGCGCGAGATGTGTAAGGAAAACCGTGACGAGCGGCGGACGTTCAGCCTGCGTCCGTTCCGGGGGTTCCTGCTTGGCCGGTGGCATCCTATGGAAGGTAGCGCGAAAGCGCATAGTATTCTTCCCATGATACTCGGCGTGGCCGGAATGGTCGGTTCGGGGAAGACGACGCTCGCGCATGCGCTGGCGTCGCGCTTCGGCCTCCAGCTCGCGCTCGAGAGCGTGGACGACGAGAACCCATGGCTCGAGCGCTTCTACGGCGGCGGACCGGAGGCGATGCGCTCGTGCGGGATGCACCTGCAGCTCCACTTTCTCGCGACGCGCTTCGCCGCGATGCGCCGCATGCGTTCCATGGGCGGAAGCTGGGTGCTCGACCGGACCTGGTATGAGGACGCCGAGGTGTTTGCGCGCGGCCTGTACGATCAGGGCTACATGAGCGTGGACGACTGGCAACTGTACCAGCAGCTGTACGCCGAGCTGCTCTTCGCTCCCGCGGCGCGGCCACCGCGGCTCATGCTGTACCTCCACGGCCCGCTCGACGTGATCCTCGAGCGCATCGCCACGCGCGGCCGGCCGCGCGAGCGCGAGACGGACCCCGAGTACTTCGCGAACCTGCACGGACGCTACGAGCGATGGATCGCGGGATTCAACAAGTGCCCGCTGATCAAGCTCGACGTTCGCGAATACGACCTCTTCGCGGATCCCGCGGCCGCGGCCGAGGACATCGCGGCGCGCGTCCGCACGGAGCTCGAAGGAGAGATTCCGCAGACCGAGCTGTGGCCCGGCATCACGCGCAGCGAGGATCGGCTCGAAGCTCGGTGACTCAGGTCACAATGCACCGGGAACTACTGGAGTCGGCGTTCGTAGCATGAGGATACTCATCACCGGAGGACCCTCATGCGTCATCGACTTCTCTCTATTGCGCTCGTCGGCGGCCTCGCCGTCGTGTGGGCTTGCTCGAACGGCAGCCCCACTGGTGCGAGCATGCAAAAGGGACAGGGCGCCATCGCGATGCAGCTCATCGATGATCCGCCGGCCCTCGACTCGATCGCGTCGGTCAACATCTTCGTCGTTCGCGTCGACGCGCGCCTCAAGACGGCCGACAGCACCGCGGCCGACAGCAGCGTGGAAGGGAACGGGGACACCAGCGACCGCGATCACATCCGTCGCGACTCGACGGCCTGGGTGACGATCGCATCGCCAAACAAGCTGTTCAACATCATGGCGCTCCAGGGCGGCGATACCGCCTTCTTGGGCTCGGCGGTGGTCGACACCGCGAAATTCCGCGCGCTGCGACTGATCATCGATCCGGCGCAGTCGAACATCGTGCTGAAGAACGGCACGGTGCTCACCGCCACGTCAACGCCGAGCGTGGACTTCTTCAGCCACGGGCGGCACGGCATCCTCGTCGATCTCGACAACGACGCCGACGTGCACGCAGGCGCGACGACCACGATCACGCTCGACTTCCGGCTCGGTGAGAGCATCTCCCTGCGCGGCCAGTCGATCGGCCACGACGGGCTCGTGCTCAACGCAGTAGTCCGCGGGCACTCCCACTGACGGCGGTGCCCGATTCCCGGGCCATCGTGCCGTTCGCTTCCATGAGGAACGCGGCGTGACCTGGGACGACCTGCGCGAGCGATGGGACGAACTCTCGGAGCACGCCAGGCGAAAGTGGGCCCGGCTGACCGCTCGCGATCTCCGCGTCATAGCGGGGAATCGCGAGCGGTTGGTGGGCGTGTTGCAGCAGCGCTACGGATCTCATCGCCGCACGATCGAGCGTGAAGTGCGCGCGTTCACGCAGGCATTATCGAACGGAGCGGCTACCGATCCTGACTGCGATAGCGTTTGATCAACGCGTTCGTCGAGCTGTCGTGCGTCAGCTTCGCGCCCGGGGGCCCTTCGAGCTCGCCGACGATGCGCTGCGCGAGGGCCTTCCCCAACTCGACGCCCCACTGGTCGAATGAATCAATTCCCCAGATCGTGCCCTGCGTGAAGACGCTGTGCTCGTACAGCGCGACGAGCGCTCCGAGCGCGGCCGGCGTGAGCTGATCCGCCAAGATCGTCGTCGTGGGCCTGTTGCCCGCGAACACGCGGTGCGGCACGAGCCAGTCGGGCGTGCCCTCGGCCTTCACCTGCTCCGCGGTCTTGCCGAACGCGAGCGCCTCCGTCTGCGCGAAGACATTTGCCATCAGGAGATCGTGATGGCGGCCGAGCGCGTTCAGCGGCCTGCGGAACGCGATGAAGTCGCAGGGAATCGCCTGCGTACCCTGATGGATCAGCTGGTAGAACGAGTGCTGTCCGTTCGTGCCGGGCTCGCCCCAATACACGGGGCCGGTCTGGTAGTCCACCGTCGAGCCGTCGAGGCTGACGTGCTTGCCATTGGACTCCATCGTGAGCTGCTGCAGGTACGCCGGGAATCGCTTGAGATACTGGTCGTACGGAAGGACCGCGACAGTCCTCGCGCCGAGGAAGTTGGTGTTCCACACGCCGAGCAGGCCCATGAGCACCGGGAGATTGCGCTCGAAGGGCGCGGTGCGGAAATGCTCGTCCATTGCGTGGAAGCCTTCCAGCATCTCGCGAAAGTGCTGCGATCCGATGGCGAGCATCGTCGACAGCCCGATCGCCGAGTCCATCGAGTAGCGGCCGCCCACCCAGTCCCAGAATCCGAACATGTTCGCCGTGTCGATGCCGAACTTCGTGACGCCCTCGGCGTTCGTCGACACCGCGACGAAGTGCTTCGCGATGGCCGTGTCGCTGTCGAGCGCCGCGAGAGTCCACGCCCGCGCACTCTGCGCGTTGGTCATCGTCTCCAGCGTCGTGAACGTCTTCGACGACACGATGAACAGCGTCTCGGCCGGGTCGAGATCGCGCGTGGCCTCCACGAAATCCGTGCCGTCCACATTCGACACGAATCGCATGGTGAGATCGCGCTCGCTGTACCAGCGCAAGGCCTCGTATGCCATCACGGGGCCGAGATCGGAGCCGCCGATACCGATGTTCACGATGTTGCGAATGCGCCTGCCGGTGTGGCCCTTCCAGTCGCCCGAGCGAATGCGGCGCGTGAACTCTTCCATGCGGCCGAGGACGGCCTGCACCTGGGGAACGACGTTCACGCCATCGAGTGTGAGGGAACTCCCGGCTGGCGCGCGCAGCGCCACGTGAAGCACCGCGCGCTTCTCGGACACGTTGATCCTGTCGCCACGGAACATCGCGTCGATTCGCCCGCGCAGCCCGCATTCGGCCGCGAGCTCGAGGAGAAGCCGGAGCGTCTCATCGGTGACGCGCTGCTTGGAGTAGTCGAGGTACAGTCCGGCCGCCTCGCCGGCGAGACGTTCGCCCCGATTCGCATCGCTCGCGAACAAGTCGCGCAGGTGCACGCCGCGCAGTGCATCCCAATGCGCGTGCAGCGCCTTCCATGAACGACGCGCGGTGAGTGCCGATGCCTTCTCGTTCATGAGTCGCTCCTCAGGCTGACGACGCCGGGCGGAGGGTTGTGCGCAAGCAGGTCGGCGATGTGATCGATGACATAGTCCGGCTTGGGATAGCGGGCGACGTCCGGGTCGGTCGCGTAGTGGCCCTGCTTCGGAAAGACGGTGGTCACGCGAGTCCCCCAGATGGCCTTCACGTCGGTGAGGATCCGGATCTTGTCGTCCACGAGCACGTATTCGTCGGCGGGAAAGCGCCGTTCGACTTCGGCGAGCTCCTGTTCCTTGTGCACGTAGAGCAGCACCCGTCGGCCGACCGCGTCCGAGAGTCCGGAGCGTTCGATCTTCAGCGGCTGGAACACGACGTCGCCGTCCGTGAGAATGACCGTGCTGCCCCATTGACCGAGGTGCCGGATGACGTCGAGCGCGCCCGGAAACAGCCGCTCCCGGAACGGATAGTTCACGAGCATCGACGAAATCGCCAGCAGGTTCGGGTCGTGCGGATCCTCAGTCCGGAAGCGCTGGAGCGATCCCAGGTAATCGGCATAGCCAAGCTCCCGCCGGTGCTCCTCGAAGATCGACCAGTACCGCCGCGCCTTGTCGACGCCGACTTCGCGCGTGAGCGCGTCCCTCAGGTCCGCGATGATGCGGTCGTTGTCGAGGAGCGTGTTGTCGACGTCGAGAAGGAAGACGACGCGCTCGCGGGCGGTTTGCCTGGAGATCATTGAACGGGCTTCCGTGCAGCTCAGGGTGAAGGAAGTTCCGCCGCCGCGGCGGCATCCACTAGCCAGCGCAGGCGGCCGTTCGCCGGAGCTATCGCCTGCGCGGGGAGGTCGTCCGTTTCGCGTGCCCCGTACAGCACGCGCCGCAGGATCGCGGCCTTCTCCCGTCCCGAGACGACAAAAAGCACTTCAGCGGCCTGGTTCAAGATCATCGGCGTAAGCGTGATCCTCCACATCTGCAGGACTTCGACATTCTGCGCCATCGCCCACCGCGTCCGCTCACGCACGGCCTGCATATGCGGAAAGAGCGACGCCGTGTGGCCGTTGGTGCCGAGACCCAGCAGTACCAGATCGAAGCGCAGGCCGGGCGCGATGCGCGGAGGTCCGGTGGGCGTTTCGAACGCCGTTCGCAGGTCGCGCTCGTACTGCTCGGCGGCGGCCTCGGGATCGTCCTCGCCGCGAATGCGATGGATGTTGGCCGCGCGGACCGGTACATGATCGAGCAGCATCTCGCGAGCCATGCGATAATTGCTCGCCTCGTCGCTCGGCGGCACGCAGCGCTCGTCGCCCCAGAACACGTGCACACTCTGCCACCGCACTCGGGACGAGTACTCGGCCGAAGCGAGCGCGGCGAAGAGCGCGTGCGGAGTGGCACCGCCGGAAAGCGCGACCGAAAAAGTCTCCGTGGCCTCGATCGCGGAGTCCGCGGCCGCAACGAATCGCTCGGCAGCCGCGACCGTCAGCTCCGCGTTCGTAGGATAGATCTCGACGTTTCCGCGGATGGCTGGACTCATCCCACGACTCCATCGCGCAGGAGCGCGTCGACCCGGCCGTCGGCGTGGCCCACCAGCACCCGCTCCGCCATGCCGAGGAAGAGGCCCGTATCGACGACACCCGGAATCGCCAGCAGCAGCGCCTCGAGCGCGCGCGCCGCATGCGCATCGGCGAGCGGAGCCGGGAGCGCACAGTCGAGCGTCAGGTTCCCGTTCTCGTTCACGAGCCCGCGGCGGCCGGCGGCGTCCATCCGTACGCCGGGACGGAGACCGGCGGCCTTGATCGCGCGAGTGACCGGGCCCACCGCGAACGGAATCACCTCGACCGGCACCGGAAAGCGCTCGCCGAGTCGCCGAACCTGTTTTTCCGCCCCCACGAGAATGACCAGCCGTTTCGACGCGCCGGCGACGATACGCTCCCGCACCAGCGCGCCGCCATGGCCCTTGAGGAGATCCAGGTTGGGCGCGACCTCGTCCGCGCCGTCCACGGTGATGTCGAGGCGATCGTTCTCGGACAGCGGCACGAGCGGAATCCCTGCTGCGTGTGCCAGCGCCGCGGTTGCGCCCGAGGCCGGCACTCCGCTCACCCGGAGTCCGCCGCGCACGCGCGCGCCGAGCATCCGGACGAACACCGATGCGGTGCGCCCCGAGCCGAGCCCGACGCGCGCGCCGTCGCCGATGAGGTCGAGCGCACGCGCGGCAGCCGCGTGCATCGCGGGATCGTCGCGCTCGGGCTGCACCTCTCGCGCGCTCATCGCCCGGCACCGAGCCTGCGATACACGGAGCGCGCGATCATCTGCTCTTCGTCGGTGTGAATGACACGGACGGTGACGCGGCTCGCATGCGTTGATATCACGGACAGAGTTCGATCGTTCGCCGCGGCATCGAGCTCGACTCCGAGGAAACGCAGCCCGTCGCAGATGCGCGAGCGGATCGCCGGCGCGTTCTCGCCGATGCCGCCCGCGAACACGAGCGTGTCGAGGCCGTCGAGGGCGGCGGCGAACGCGCCGACCCACTTCTTCGCCTGATAACAGAAGAGGGCGACCGCCTCCGCCGCCCGCACGTCGGTCGCCTCGCACGCGAGCAGCGCGCGCATGTCGGAACTCGTCTCCGAGACGCCGAGCAGTCCCGATTCGCGGTTGGCCATGGCCTCGAACCGCTCGGCGGTCATCCCCTCAGCGCGCGCGAGGAACGCGACGAGCCCCGGATCGACGTCTCCGGCGCGCGTGCCCATCACGAGTCCCGACGCCGGGGTGAAGCCCATGCTCGTGTCGACGCTCTTCCCGTCACGGACGGCGGCGAGGCTCGCGCCGCTGCCGAGGTGCGCGAGGACCACGCGGCCGCGCGCCGCGGCGGCGCCGGCCGTCCGCTCGAGCTCATCCATGAGAAATGCGTACGAGAGGCCGTGGAATCCGTAGCGCTGCACCCCTATCGCCTCGAACCGCCGCGGAATGGCGAGCTGTTTCGCGACACGCGGCATGTCGTGGTGGAACGCCGTGTCGAAACAGGCGACCTGCTGCAACGATGGGTGCCGGTCGCGAACCGCCTCGATGAGCGCGATCTCGCGGGGAAGATGCTCGGGGACGAACGCGCGCATCGAGCGCAGCTCACCGAGCAGCTGCTCCGTGATCAGCTCGGGCTCGACGTGCTGCATGCCGTGCACCACGCGATGTCCGACCGCGCCGACCGCGGCGAACGCGGGCTGCCGCTCGAGCCAATCGAGCAGCGACGTCGCGGCGCCGCTCTCCACCGTCTNNGGGCGGATTGCATCGTCGGCATCGACTGCGAGTCGCCGCTCACGCCCGCGGATTGCGCCAGCCGCCGACGTCGGCCGCGAGGGCCGCCGCCTCGACCGGACCCCACGTTTGGTGTTCGTACGGATGGACCGGCGTGACGTCGCCGAGCACCGCGTCGACGACGGACCACGCGGCCTCCACGCAGTCCTCGCGCGCGAAGAGCATCGGATCGCCATCGAGCGCGTCGCCGAGGAGGCGCTCGTACGCGTCCATCTCGTCTCCATCGGGATGATGCACGACCGTGAACTCCGCCGGCTCGCTGAGCATCGCCTCGCCGGCACGCTTCACCTGCGCGCCGATGGTGATCAACACGTCGGGGCTGAGCCGGAGGCGCACGTAGTTCGATTCGCCGCCGGACGCGAACAGCACGGGCTTCTTGAAGGTGACGATCACTTCACAGACGGTCGCCGGGAGAAATTTTCCCGCGCGAATGAGGAACGGCACGCCGTGCCATCGGGGCGAGTCGATGCCCAGCCGCACGGCCGCATAGGTCTCCACCGTGGACCCGAGCGCAACATCCTTTTCATCGAGATAGCTCCGGCACTGGCCGCGCACCACGTCGTCGGGTCTCAGCGGGCGAATGGACTTGAACAGCGTCACCTGCGCATCGTTCACCGCCGCGGCGTGCAAGGGAACCGGTGCCTCCATCGTGAGCAGGCCAAGCACGAGCAGCAAATGGTTCTGGATCACGTCACGAATCGTCCCCGCTTCCTCGTAGAACCGTCCGCGACCCTCGACGCCGAAATTCTCGGCCATCAGGATTTGCACGCTCTCGACGAACTGACTGTTCCAGACGGGCTCCAGGAACGTGTTCGCGAAGCGGAACACGAGGAGATTCTGCACCGCTTCCTTGCCCAGGAAGTGGTCGATGCGGTAGATGCTCGATTCGTCGAACTCGCGGTGCAGCGTTTCGTTCAGCGCCCGCGCCGACGCGAGATCGCGCCCGAACGGCTTCTCGACGACGATTCGGGCTCCTTGGGCGCACCCCGACCGTCCGAGTCCGTCGGCCACGGCGGCGAACGCGTCGGGCGGGATCGCGAGATAGTGCAGCGGATGCTTCGCCGTCCCGAGGGCGGTGCGGAGCGCGGTGAAGGTCTCGGGGTCGCGGTAGTCACCCTCGAGGTACGAGAGGCGGGAGAGCAGCATCTCGAGCGCGGCGGGATCGTAGCCGGGGCGCGGCGTCAACTCCTCGCGGATGCGGTTCTTCAGGAGCTCGATCGACCATTCCGAGTGCGCGATACCGATGACCGGCATGTCGAGGCGGCCGTGGCGCGTGAGCGCCTGCAATGCCAAATAGACCTTCTTGCGCGCGAGATCGCCCGTCGCGCCGAAGAACACGAGCGCGTCGGCGTGCGTATCGCTCACGCGCCCTTCTCGGCGTGACCGCCGAACTCGAATCGCATCGCGGAGAGGAGGCGGTTCTGGAAGTCCGCCTCGCCACGCGAGGCGAAGCGCTCGAACAGCGCGGCGGCGAGCACGTTCGCGGGAACGGCCTCGTCGATCGCCGCATCAATCGTCCAGCGGCCCTCGCCGGAATCCGAAACGCGGCCGGCGAATTGCTCGAGCGTTGGATCAGTCACCAGCGCGGACGCGGTGAGATCGAGGAGCCACGAGGCGACCACACTGCCGCGCCGCCACACCTCGGTCACGTCGGCGAGATTGAAATCGTACCGGTAGAACTCTGGATTGCGCAGCGGCGTCGTCTCGGCGTCGGCACCCTGCTTCTGCTTTCCGACGTTCGCGTGCCGAAGGATGTTCAGCCCTTCCGCGTACGCGGCCATCATGCCGTATTCGATGCCGTTGTGCACCATCTTCACGAAGTGACCGGCGCCGCTCGGGCCGCAGTGGAGGTAGCCGCGCTCGCTGGTGCCACCGAGTTTCTCGCGACCGGGAGTGCGCGGAATCGCGCCCGCGCCCGGCGCGAGCGTCGCGAAGAGCGGATCGAGCGTGGCCACGACCGGTGCGTCGCCGCCGATCATCAGGCAGTAGCCGCGGTCGAGGCCCATCACGCCGCCGCTCGTGCCGCAGTCCACGTAGTGCACGCCATTCACCGCGAGTCGCGCCGCGCGCGCGATGTCGTCGCGATAGTACGAGTTGCCGCCGTCGATCACCACATCGCCGGCATCGAGCTTCGGAAGCAGCGCATCGAGCGTGGAATCGACGACGGCCGCGGGAACCATGAGCCAGATCGTGCGCGGCTTCCGCAGCTTTTCGACAAAATCGTCGAGCGTCGAGGCCCCACTGGCACCCTCGGCGGCCATCGCCTGCACCGCCGCCCCGTTCACGTCGTGCGCCACGCACTCGTGCCCGCCGCGCATGAGGCGCCGCACCATGTTCGCGCCCATGCGTCCCAAGCCGATCATGCCTACCTGCATCGTGCCCTCCAAGAGCTCAACAAGGGCGCACGCCGCTCGCGCGCCGTCCGTACGGCGCGCGCGAGCGACGGTCGCGGCGGTCGCTTAATGCGTGACCACGCCGCACGCGATGCGCGGGCCCGCGTTGCCGGCCGGATCGCTCTTGTAGTCGTCGGCGCCGCCGTGAAGCACCAGCGCGGTGCCACCGTCCTTGAACAGGCTGTTCGCGCCGGCCTTCAGCGTCACGTGAGGGTTCAGCACGTCGAAGGTGAGATTGCCGTCGGCGGGCACCTGCACGTTCGGCATGTCGCCCGCGTGCATTCCCATGTCGTTGGACATCCCGTGCTGCCTCGAGTCCGGATTGAAATGCCCGCCCGCCGTCGTGAATGGCGCCTCGCACTTGCCGGTCGCGTGCACGTGGAACGCGTGCGTTCCCGCGGGAACGCCCATCAGCATCGCGTGAATGAGGACGCCGTGCGGCGTCTCGGTGAGCGTCACCATTCCAACCGATTTTCCCGTGGCGTCCTTCAACTCGGCCTTCCCCGTTTCAGGGGACTGCGCCAAGGCAACCGTGGAACAAGCGACGAGCATGATCGCGAGACGTTTCATCTGACCTCTCCTGGTGTCTTTTGACGACGACGCTGCGGCGAACAGTCCCAAGTTACTTCGAGGCCGGCGCTCCGGCCAAGGCGTTCGAGTCGATCCAGGCCTGCAGGCCTTCGAGGGCGCGCACCGCGTACTGTTCGCGCTTCTTCGCCTTGTCCCGTGGCACGACCGCCAATTCTTCCAGCAGGCCGAAGTTCGCGTTCATGGGCTGGAAGTGCGCGGGATCGGCCTCGCGGAGGTAGCGGTAGAGCGCGCCGAGCATGGTGGTGGGCGGGGGCAGCACGGCGTCGACCCCGCGAAGCAGCCGGTCGAGGTTGATCGCGGCGAGAAGCCCGGTCGCGGTGCTCTCGGTGTACCCCTCGACGCCGGTGAGCTGGCCGGCAAAGAGCGTCAACGGATCGCCGCGCAGCGAGAGGTGCGGCGTCAGCGACGCGGGGGAGTTCACGTAGGAGTTCCGGTGGATCGAGCCGAACCGGAGGAACTCGGCGTTGGCCAGCGCGGGAATCGTGCGGAACACGCGCTGCTGCTCGGGAATCTTCAGCCGCGTCTGGAATCCGACGAGGTTCCACATCCGGCCCGCGCGGTCCTCGCGCCTCAGTTGCACGACCGCGTACGGGCGGCGCTGCGTTTTCGGATCTTCGATGCCCACCGGCTTGAGGGGACCGAAACGCAGCGACTCGCGACCGCGGCGCGCCATCTCCTCGACGGGCATGCAGCCCTCGAAATACGGAACCTTGTCGAACTCGTGCGCGGTGAACACGTCGGCCAAGGTGAGCGCGTCGATGAACGCCTCGTACTGCTCCTTGTTCATCGCGCAATTCAGGTAGGCGTTCTCCTCGCCCGCCATTGTCTCCTTGCCGTAGCGCGATGCGCGAAAGGCGACGTCCATGTCGATCGATTCGACGGACACGATCGGCGCTATGGCGTCGTAGAACGCGAGCGACTCGACGCCGAGGGCGCGCGCGATCTCATCGGCGAGGGCTTTGCTCGTGAGCGGACCCGTCGCGACGATCCCCGGAGACGGCAACGCCACGCACTCGCCGCGCTCGACGGTCACCCGCGAATGCGCCATGAGCCGGTCGTGCACGCCCGCGGAAAAAATGTCGCGATCCACCGCGAGCGCCGTTCCGGCGGGAACGCGCGCCTCGTCGGCGGACTGCAGCACGATCGAGCCGAGGAGGCGCATCTCCGCCTTGAGGAGGCCATGCGCGTTCGTGATCTCGGTGCTCTTGAACGTGTTGGAGCAGACGAGCTCGGCGAGCCGGTCCGTCTTGTGCGCCTCCGTCGTCTTCACGGGACGCATCTCGTGCAGGACCACGCGGTGGCCGCGCTCCGCGAGCTGCCACGCGGCCTCGCTCCCCGCGAGGCCACCACCGACGATGTGGATGGGACTGATACCGGGGCGGGAATCCATACCGGAACTATATATTGGGGAGCCCGGCAGACCCAAAACGCGCTTTTTTTCGGCACGCACACGGGAGAGACCGCAGCCCCATGAGTGATTTCGCGACACGACAGGTCTCGGCCCCGGAATCGCCTCGCGGCGGGCGCTGGTGGCAGCTGATCGTCGGCATCATCTGCATGTCGATGATCGCCAACCTCCAGTATGGGTGGACGCTGTTCGTCAACCCGATCGCCGACAGGCACGGCTGGACGAAGCCGGCGATCCAGGTGGCCTTCACCATCTTCGTGCTCGTCGAGACCTGGCTGATCCTGATCGAGGGATGGATCGTCGACAAGTACGGCCCGCGAATCGTGGTGCTCGGCGCGTCGTTCCTGGTGGCGGCGAGCTGGGTGCTGGACGCGAATGCGGACTCGCTCGCCATGCTCTACTTCGCGGCGGCGGTGGGCGGCATCGGCGCCGGAGCGGTGTACGGCACGTGCGTGGGGAACGCGCTCAAGTGGTTTCCCGATCGGCGCGGTCTCGCGGCGGGGCTCACGGCGATGGGATTCGGCGGCGGATCGGCGCTCACCGTGATTCCGATCGTCGCGATGATCAAGTCGGCCGGCTACGAGTCGACGCTCATCCGATACGGCATCGGACAGGGACTCGTGGTGTTCGCGCTCGCGTGGTTCCTGCGGGCGCCAGGCGCCGGATTCATGGCGACGACCAAGCTGTCCAGCCGTCAGACGAGCACGTCGATCCGGGAGTACTCGCCGGTACAGATGCTGAAGACGCCGGTGTTCTGGGTGATGTACGTGATGTTCACGCTGATGGCGACGGGCGGACTGCTCGCCACCGCGCAGATGGCGCCGATCGCAAAGGACTATGGAATTGCCGACATCCCCACGTCGATCCTCGGCCTCACGCTTCCCGCGCTGACCTTCGCGCTCTCACTCGACCGCGTGCTGAACGGCATCGCGCGTCCGTTCTTCGGCTGGGTCTCGGACCACATCGGCCGCGAGAACACGATGTTCATCGCGTTCGTGCTCGAAGGAGCGGGGATTCTCGCGCTCAATCAGTTTGGACGGAATCCGGTCGCATTCGTCCTGCTGAGCGCGCTGGTGTTCTTCGCATGGGGCGAGATCTACAGCCTCTTCCCCGTGACCTGCGCCGATACCTATGGACGGAAGTTCGCGACGGCCAACGCCGGGTTTCTCTACACCGCCAAGGGAACCGCGGCGCTGCTCGTGCCGTTGAGCAGCATGATCGCGGCAACCGGCGGCGGATGGCGCGCCGTGTTCGTCGCCGCGGGATCGATGAACCTCGTGGCCGCGGCGATGGCGCTCTTCGTGCTCAAGCCGCTTCGCAATCGCATGAGGGGAGTCGACGACCGCGACGCCGTGGCGGCCGCACCGGCGGTGGCTGCGTGAGGATTGCAGTCGTCGGAGCGGGCTCGATCGGCGGCTACCTCGGCGGGTTTCTCGCCGCGGCCGGCGACGACGTGACGTTCATCGCGCGCGGCGCGAACCTCGAGGCGATTCGCAGTCACGGGATGAAGGTCGTGACCGAGGAAGGCCGCGAGGTGATCGCGAAGAACGTCCGCGTGTTCAGCAAGATGAGCGAGGCGGGACCGCACGATACGGTCCTGCTGACGGTGAAGGCGCATCAGGTGTCGGCCCTCGCGGGCGACCTGCACCATCTCTGCGACGCGAACACCAGCATCGTGACCATGCAGAACGGGATCCCGTGGTGGTATTTCCAGCGGCACGGCGGCCCGTACGACGGAACGCCGGTTCTCGCGGCGGATCCGGACGGGTCGATCGCCCGTGCCGTCGATCCGGCGCGGATCATCGGCACGGTGGTGTATCCCGCCGCGGTGCTCGAGGCACCGGGCGTCGTGCGAGTGGTGGAGGGGAAGCGATTCGCACTCGGCGAACTCGACGGTTCAACGACGCCGCGCGTGCAGGCGATCGCCGCGCGATTCGTCGCGGCGGGGTTTAAGGCGCCGATCTCGGACAATCTTCGCGCCGAAATCTGGCTGAAGCTGCTCGGGAATCTCGCGTTCAACCCGATCAGCGCGCTCACGCACGCGACGCTCCAGGATCTTTGCCGCTATCCGCTCACGCGCGAGCTCTGCGTGCAGATGATGACCGAAGCCGAGACGATCGCAACGAAGCTCGGCATCGCGATGCGCGTGGGAATCGAGCGTCGCATCGCCGGCGCGGAGAAGGTCGGGGCGCACAAGACGTCGATGCTGCAGGACATCGAACACGGACGGCCGCTCGAGATCGAGGCGCTCGTTGGCGCCGTGATCGAGCTCGGAAGACTTACCGGAACGCCAACACCACACATCGATGCGGTGTACGCCTGCACGCGGCTGCTCGCGCAAACGATCGCGGATGCGAAGGGGACGGCGTAGGACCGAAGACCGAAGACGGCAGGTACCGCATGAACTTTGAGGAGATCCGAATGACGGATTCAGCGCAGACGATCGCGCAGTTGCTCGAGGCAGGCGCGGACAACGACAC
>PMYN01000047.1 GCA_003171215.1 Gemmatimonadota bacterium
CCTCGTGAGAAATCCGGGCTAGCTGGGTACCGATAGAATTGGTGCGTTGCGCCAGCGACCCGCTGGCGAGACTGCAATGCTGCGAGCAGTCCGGAAAGATCGTGCGTGGACTCCCGCTCCACAGCGGGCGTGCGATCTATGTCAGTCACAGGAGTTCTACAGCCGCGCATTGCGCCACCGTGCGGAGATCATCCAGAGCGAATTGCAAAGGTGCGCAGCTCAAATGTCGTCTCGATTGCGCATCAGCCGGTGGTATTGAGGTAGGGGGGGGGATCGTGGCTGCCATCCGGCGGCCACACGACGAAGTTAGCACATCACTTTCTCTTCTCAGGCCCCTTTACACCCTTATCGCGCATCAGAAGGTCAAAGTCGGACCAACGCATCTTGAATCCATACGAGAAATCCTTGGGGAACCACACCACCGCCCCCTTGGAGACCGCTAGCGTGCCGAGTTTCGTTCCGCCCTCCTTGACATGGAATTCTACGTCGGCCCTCCCGAGATCGCGACTCGGAATCGCGAATGACACGTCATGCGCCATATGCACCCCCCAGCTGGAGGGAATACCGCGCCAATCACCGCCACGCAGTTGCCTGCTGCGCCGCTGATCAGGGGGGTGCATCGGCGCCGGATGCACGGGCATGCGACTCAATCCGATGCCTTCCGTTCGGCCGACCTCGAGCCCCGTCGCACCGTACTGGGCCGATCGAGCGCACGCCACTCCCGAGTATGCGGGGAGTCGCCTTGATCAGCAAGACACCGGACACAATCACGCCACCGCCGCCGCGCGGCCTAACCGCAGAGTGGTGCAGCCGGGGTGGCGGCGCAAGTCGCTCCTTGCATCGTTCCAGCTTGCCCCACGCCTCACGGGCCCCGCGGCGCGCGCCGGGCGGAAGGAGCGAGCGCGAATCGCTCCGGCTCCGCCTGGAAACCGGAACCATGGGCCACGCCGTATGGTTGATATGACCGCCGTCATCCTTCTCGCCGTCGCGCTCCTCGGTGCGCTGTTGATGCTCCCCCTCGGCCTTCCGGGAACCTGGACGATGGTCGCCGCCGGGCTCGTCTACCGCCTTGCGATTCCGGCCGGCGGGATCCGGTTCGCTACCGTCGCGGAGGTCGCGGCGCTAGCGGTGGTGGCGGAACTGCTGGAGCTCTCGGTCACCGCCCGCTACGCGCGCCGCTATGGCGGCTCGCGCCGCGCCGCCTGGGGCGCGGTGATCGGCGGCTTCGTCGGCGTGATCGTCGGCGTTCCTGTTCCCATCATCGGGCCGGTGATCGCGGGGCTCCTCGGCACCTTTCTCGGCGCACTGATCGGAGAGCTGGAATCCGGCGCGCCCCACCTCACGGCCGCGCGCGCGGCCATCGGCGCGCTACTCGGCCGCGTGGCGGCGTCGACAATGAAGGTTGCCATCGGCGTGGCAATCGCGGCGTGGCTCGTCGTCGCCGCGATCCGATGAACGGCACGCGCCGCGCCCGGTATCGACGGGCGACAGCGGAGGCGAGCTTTAGCGTCTTGCTGACATCGCGTCGCAAGTCTCGCGTTTCCCACGCTCCCGAGCCCCGCAGCGCGTGCCGGGCGGAATGAGCGAACTCGAATCGCTCCCGCTGGCCCTCGGGCCCCGCGGCGCGCGCCAGGCGCCGGGCGCCGAAGCGTAGGAAGGCGCCGAGCCACAGAAGGCCAACGTTAGCTCGTCCGCTGGCTACGGGGGGGGCCGCTACATCCCTGGCGGAGGCCATGTCGAGGAGTCGGGGTGAAGGCGCCAAAGATACGTGGTCCGCGGAGCTACCCATGGCAGGACGGCTTCATCCTCTTCATTGCCAGATCCCTCCCTCCGAAACGCTCCAAACCCTGAAACGAAAAGCCGGCCGCCGCTCCGCCACCCAGTTGTCGGTGATCGCGAGAGAGCCTCCGCGAGCATCATCTCGATGTCGCCTCCGCCGGGCAGGTACCACCTCTTGGCTCCGCGATTGTAGCCCTTCGTATTGTCGAGAAACGGCACCCAGTTAGCGTCGACCGAGACAACCAATTCACCGTGCGAGTTCTGGAAGTATCGGGGCGTTTCGAAGTCCTGAGGATAGGACTCCTCAATCTCCTCTTCCTCCAGCGGCTTCGCCGACCTGTGGTGACAGGCGATCACGATAGCTTCCTCAAATTCGGAGAGTTGCGCCTCCGACATACGCCAGATGCCCATTGCTGTGCGCCTAACGATGATTAGGCTGCGTGGCCAAGAGGTCGGCCGCGTGGCTTGAAATGGTTTTCAGCGAACCATGAAGAATCATTGCCATACCAAACGGTCGCCTCAGTTCGGATACGAAGCAAGGCTCGAACGAAGGGGTCGCGGTTTATCGCTCGCTCTCATTGCGCCCGGCCGAGGCGATGGTCTGAGTGCGGACAGATGACGCGAGACTACTTCTTCGAGCGAGCCAAACGAAGCACAGGTGTGTTTCGCCCAACCAGCCGCGCGGAGATCGTCGCCGAGACGGCATCGGCGGCGAGCCTGAGTGGGTCGTCGGCGAGGTGACCGCACGAGCGGGCCGTCGAACTCACGCCGCCGGCTCAATGCACTCCGGCCCTTCCGCGCCGCGATGATTGAGATAGCTCGTCACCGCGTACTCCTGTATGGGCGGGTCGTTCAGGCCTTCCAGGACCAAGCGCCAGTTGGCGTGCGTCGGATCGAGCCAGGCGTCGTATCGAGCCTCCGGCAGGAGCACGGGCTCGCGTGTGTGAAGCCGCTGCATGAACGCCCCGGCCGCGCGCGTGAGCACCGTACAACTGACGAGCTCGAGCGCGCCGTCCTTCGATGTCCACCGATCCCAGAGTCCCGCGAGTGCGAACGGCCGATGATCAGGAAGGAAGACATAATGCGGTGTCTTCTTCCCCTTCTCGCCGGTCCACTCGTAGAAGCCGTTGATCAACACAAGGCACCGTTGCTTCGCGAGCGTGTGACGGAATGACGGCTTCTGTTCGAGTTCCTCACTGCGGGCGTTGAACGTCGGGAACTTCCATACCGGGAGCGCGCCGAGCTCGGCCTTCGCGAAGAACGGCACGAGGCCCCAGCGCACGTATCGGTGGTCGGAGGCGCCCTCGACGCGGCGCCCTATCCGGATCTGCTGGCTTGGCGCGATGTTGTAGAGCTGCCGCCACGGAATCCGGATCTGCGAGAACTCATACGGGCCGTAACCCGTCGGGTCTATCGCGTCACTCGCTCGGCCGCACATGGAGAGGAACCTAGCACGGCCACGTTCGCGTCGTGCGCGGCTACTTCGGCGCTTGCCCCGCGATCACGCCGAGGAGCAGGGAGTCAGCCTTCATCGTGCGCGCTGCCGCTGTAGATCACCTCGCCCGTGGCGCGCGAAATCACTACAATGTCGCTGGGGCGGGGGCCCGTGATCGGTCCGTCCGCGTATGCGATCCACGAGGCGCCCAAGGCCACCCCATACAGGCTGGACCGTCTCCCCGGGATCTCGTCGAACGCATAGAGGCTTCTCACGCCGGTACCGAGTCCACGCGCGACGATCTCTCGCGCCGCGATACGATGCGCTTCGTCTCGATCAATCATCTCGTACTCGAATAGTTGCGGATGACGCGGTACGTATCAGTGACCGACCGCGGGATGATCAACGCGGCGAAGCCACTTGACGAGAAGCTCGGAGAGCCCCCGAATGTATTCCGTGTGATGGCCAAAGGCCGGAAACGGCAGCTCGTATCTCGGCACATGGCCGAGACCGGCCTGGTCCAGCGCACCGGCGACCGGCTCCCGGATCGCACGGCTCACGACAACAATGGCGTCGGGACTGTGCCGTCGAACTCTCCTGACGAAGTCGCCCATCGCGTTGCGATGCGCGCGCTGTCGCGTTGTGCCTGCGAGCCGATTCACGGGTTGGCAGCAGAGGTCTTCGAGATAGCAACCGAGACCCTTGAAGTATTGAAGGAATGTCTCGCCATCGCCGACGCCCCTTCCGAGGGCTCTTACGAAGGCCGCTTGCGTGTGCACGAAGAGATTCGAGTTCGCAGCGTAGAAGAACGTTCCGCCGGCCGGCGGGGATTCCCCCACGAACAGGATGCGCACGTCGCGCGGACAGTAGTTCCGCCGGAGTCGCGCAATCCTTCGAGGTGCTTCTGTCGCCATCACCGAAAAAGTACGTGCCACGCGGCGCCTTGCCACCTTCGCACCACGACCAGCGAGCGGTGAAACTGCTCCTAGCCACGGTAAGCTACCCTTTCGCTCCACGGTCGAGCGCCTCGCCAAACTCTCGCCAAGTGACGCGCAAAACCGCCAGCCACCGCGTGAGACTCTCGAAACTCGGATTCCTCTCTCCGCGTTCGACGCCACCAACATAGTTGCGGTGTAGGTTCGCTTCGAACCCCAACGCTTCCTGTGACAGCCCCCGCCGTTGTCGGAAGGCGCGGAGCACGGTGCCGAGGAACCTGCGATTGGGTAAGTGAGCGCGATTTCGCACACCAGACGAATCGCAGCTTGACCACTATCGGTCTACACACTATGAGTGTGCATGATGCGATTGAACTTGCGACTCCTCGCCGTAGCGAGCCTCGCGCAGGCAATGGGCATAGCGCCATTGCTCGCTCAGGGAAGGCCGACGCCTCAGCAAGCGGCGATCACGCGGGAGTGCTCCCTGGCGGTCGATCGTGCGGACTCGGTCGAGCGCGCGAACGCTCGGGCCAAGCTCGACGCACTCGTGGACGGTCGGGATGCCTTTGACACGGCCCACCAAACGTCGCTCCGGCTGCTCTTGCAACGGTGTGTCGGCCTGCCTGAGCGGCTTGGAAACTGGCTCACCTACCGTATCGCTGACGCCTATTCTGCACTCAGCGACACGGTGGCAGCGGAAGCCGCGTACCAGCGCGTTGTGGCGGCCGTACTGGTCTCGAGTTCGGACTCTAACCGGGCCATGTCGGCGGAACAATTTCTCGGTCAGCGGTTTGCTGATCGCGACAGCACAAGTGCGGCGATTGGCGCCTATCGCCAAGCCCTCCGTCTTGTTCCCTTGCTGAGAGACTCGAATCCACAGCGGATTCCGAAAAGTGGTCCAGAGCACCTGTCCACGGATCGAGAGGGGCGAATCGCGCAGCGAAATGTGCTCTTTGACGAACTCGGCTTGTGCTTACGTCAGGCCGGACGCGATGTGGATGCTGTAAGGGAGTTTCGCCAGGCAATCGACGAGGCGGGACCAGATGTCTATCTCGGCTCCGCTGTTCCCGGGCGTCTCATTGAAACGCTACTCGCCCTGAACCGGAATGAAGAGGCTCGACGCGAAACGGTGCTGATGACTGGTGCACAGCCGACGTCCCCCATGGAGCGATACACCCTTGCTCGCGCATGGGGCTGGCGAGCGAAGATCAGCGTCATCATGTATGACTCCGCCGCCGATTACGCCCACGCGCTCGCCGCGTGGGAACAGGCGCTCAAGTTCGATCCCGGATACTTTGACGGAACATATGATGATGACCGTCGCGCAGAACGTGAGATGTGGGAATCACTTACTGCGCACGCCCTCCACCGGGATACGGACAGCGCGAGAGGTCGCAGTCGAGCCTCTCCGCCAAGGAACCCGGCCACAGCAACGGCAGGCACTGGATTCGTGGTTTCGACGAACGGTTTGATTCTGACCAGCCAGCACGTCGTGGCGGGCTGCGATGACGTTAGCATCCGAGTCGCGGGCAGGGCCCTGCGAGCCCCCGGTGTCAGGATAGTTGTCGCATGGCCGGGGTGACCTCGGCCAGCGGATCAACTCGAGGGGCGAAGGTGGATATCTGTGGTGCAGCCGTACAGTGAAGCATTCAGGACCAGGATGGTTCGGCGGTTGGTGGGGCCGTCCGCGGTGAGTGCGAACGCCGTGGCCCAAGAGGTCGGGGTGTCGCAAGTCACGCTCTCGCGGTGGCTCCGCGCGGCGCGTAGTGTGGCCGACATGACACGACCAACGACCAAGAAATGGACGGGCGCGGAGAAGCTCCGTGTCGTGCGGGAGGCACATGGGCTGAGCGGCAGCGATCTGGGCGCGTTCTTGCGTCGGGAAGGCCTGCACGAGTCGCAGCTGACGGCGTGGCGGGCGGCGGCGGAAGCCGCGCTGGCGGAGCCGACCCGTGGGCGCGCCATGCCCTCAGCCGAGGCGCGACGCATTCAGGAGTTGGAGCGTGAGCTGCGGCGGAAGGACAAAGCTTTGGCGGAGACGGCTGCGCTCTTGGTGCTCAAAAAAAAACTGCAGACGATCTGGGGGGACGCGGACGATTCCACGGACGCGCAGAGCGAGACGTGATGCGAGTTTTGATTGAGGACGCGGTGACGGCCGGCGCGCGCCGCGCGCCGGCCTGTCAGTTGGTGGGTCTGAGCGTGCGCACAGTCGAGCGGTGGCGCGCCGAGCCTGCGGACGACGCGCGGCACGGCCCGCGGCATGCGCCGGCCAACAAACTCTCGGGGGCGGAACGCACCGTGCTGCTCGACACGGTGAATGCGGCGGCCTTTCGCGAACTCCCGCCGCATCAGATCGTGCCGCGCCTCGCGGATCTGGGATGCTATCTCGCGTCCGAGTCGACGATCTATCGCGTGCTGCGCGCCAAGCAGTTGCTGGCGCACCGGGGCCGCGCGAAGGCGCCGGGACGCCATGCCCCGCGGGCGCACGTCGCCACGGGGCCGAATCAGGTGTGGTCGTGGGATATCACGTATCTGAAGACGCCGGTGCGCGGGCTTTTCCTGTACTTGTATCTGATGATGGACGTCTGGAGTCGCAAAGTCGTCGGGTGGGCGGTGCACGAAGTCGAATCGGCCGACCTGGCCGCCGCGCTGTTCACCGAGACGTGTCGCGGGCATCACCTTGATCCGACCGGGATCGTGCTCCACGCGGATAACGGCGGCCCGATGAAAGGCGCCACGATGGTCGTGACGCTCGAGCGTTTGGGGGTGCTCGCCTCCTTCAGTCGCCCGAGCGTGAGCAACGACAATCCATTTTCCGAATCGCTCTTCCGGACGCTGAAGTATCGGCCCGAGTATCCGACACAGCCGTTCGCCGATCTCGCGGCGGCCCGCACTTGGGTGCGCACGTTTGTGCGCTGGTACAACACCGCCCATCTACACAGCGCGATTCGGTTTGTCACACCCGAGGATCGGCACGCGGGACGCGAGATCGCGATCCTCGCCGCGCGTCACACGGTCTATGCGGATGCACAGACTCGCCATCCGGAGCGATGGAGTGGCCGCACACGAAACTGGGACCCGATCACCGATGTCACGCTCAATCCCGAGCGGGTCGTGGAATTGCCAGCGCAGCACATCGCCGCATGAAGCTTCATGCGACAACTACCTTGCACTCGAGATAGATTGTAGACAGCTCAGCGACGAATGTGGGAACCGCGAGCATGTTCGGGTGGGGACTGCTTCAGGTTTATGGCGTGATAGTCTGGTAGGGTCGGTCTCATGCACAGGACGCAGGCGTTTACTCTGCTCGTCGCACTCGGCATAGCGACTATCGGCTGTCACGAGGTGACGGCGCCGAACGTGGCGCGGTTCGCCTCAGCGGTCGTCGCCTCGGGGGGAGTGCACACTTGCGTCCTGCTGCATCCAGGCGCCCTTGTCTGTTGGGGAGAGGATCTTGCGAGCGGTGGCGCGTCAACTCAGGTGCTCGGGAACGCCCTACCGAGGCAACTCGCTGCACCGCCGCTGACGACCATCAGTGCTGGCGGAACGCACAGTTGCGGGCTTACCACCGACGGTGCGGCGTTCTGTTGGGGCACTAACGAGAAGGGGCAACTCGGCGATGGCACCCGCACCAATCGCGCGCTTCCGGTGGCCGTCGCCTCACCGCTGCGATTTCTCACCATCGCCGCAGGCGGCGCCTACACCTGCGCTATCACCACGGATCATCTCGTCTATTGCTGGGGAGACGGATCAGCGGGCCAGCTCGGTGACGGCGTGGATACCACGAACCACGCCGCTGAACTCCCGGTGCTTGTCCACGGCAGCGGGCGGTACACCGCCGTCGCCGCGAACGCACATACGTGCGCTCTCGATACGAGCGGGCGCGCGTTCTGCTGGGGAGTTCGGACCGGTGGACTCGCCGCGGCGGTCGCGAACGTCTCGGTGTTCCAGGTACAGAATCCAGTAAACATGTGCGACAGTGTCTACGATAGTCGAGATACGCATTGCGCGGTGCCGACGCCGCTACTAGGCGGGCAACTGTTTCAGCGCATCACCTCCGGCACCTACGTCGATTGTGCGCTCGACTCCAGCGGGACGGCTTGGTGCTGGGGCGATAACACGTACGGCACCCTCGGGAACGGAGCAAACGGTTTCTTCTACGCGACCCTGCCAGTGCAGGTTCAGCTGTCGCAACAGGCGGTGCTCATAACGGCTGCTGCGACGCACGCCTGCGCCGAGACCGCCGATTCGTCCGCATATTGCTGGGGCCTCAACTTGGGCGGCGAGCTGGGGAACGGCACCTTCGGTGGCTTAAGCCCGGTCCCCGTGCAGGTCGCCGGCGGGCACCGGTTCGCGACGCTGAGCGCGGGTGGATTTCACACCTGCGGCATCACGTCGTCGCTGCAAGTGTTTTGTTGGGGCTCGAATGGGAGTGGTGAACTCGGGCAGGTGACATCGCAAAATCAGGGCGACCTTCCAGTAGCGGTCACGATCCCGTGAAGCATCCATGCGCACGCCACATCCGCGAAGCACATCGCCGCGTGAAGCTTCGTGCGACAACTACCTTGACGCTCGCCGCGAGGACAAGTTGTCGATCGGGATACGACGAACGACTTAGCTCTTCTGCAGACGGCGATTCGTTCTCGCGACGTAGCCGCGTTTCGCGCAGAGCCAGCACGGCTTGGCGAATCGGTCGTCGTCGCGGGATTTCCACTTCCAGGTTGGCTGGCGACTCAGCTGAACGTCACGGTTGGGACTGTCAGCGCACTGGCCGGCCCGGGCGAGGACCGGCGTCTCATCCAGATGACGGCGCCGATTCAGCCCGGCAACAGCGGCGGGCCGGTCTTTGACATGACCGGGCAGGTTATTGGGATCGTCGCTGCCACACTTGATCCTGACGCCACACGAGCCGCAACGGGTGCCACGCCGCAGAGCGTGAATTTCGCAGTTCGCACGGCAGTGATTGAGCCGTTCCTTCTCTCGAGCGGAGTCGGTCGAACGGCAGTGAGCGTTCGACCGTCACTCTCGCCAGCCGATATAGGTGCGGTAGCACAGGCGATTGTTGTGAGCGTCACCTGTAGCCCCGTTCGCTAACGAAGTACCAGATGCGATCGACTCCTCCGAGTCTACGGCCGGGAACGCGTCAGGGGTTCCCCGTCCTTTCGACGGGCAAGCGTTAGGGGCGGCTCCGCTCCCCGTCCTTTCGGCGGTGAACCGGTCGAGTGCAAGCGGCTGGCCCGTCTATGTCGATCGCGCGGCAAGCCCCTGTCGGACAACGGTGAGCCTCCGTTGATTTGCCAATCGAATCCTTTCGGACATCCATGACCGAAGTTACCGACCGGCTAAAGCATTTTGTCGAGTACTGGCACTCCCTCTCGGGTGACGAGAAGGGTGAGGCGCAGGTGTTTTGTGACCGATTGTTCCAGGCGTTTGGCCACGAGGGCTACAAAGAGGCCGGCGCAACGCTTGAGCATCGCGTGAAACGAAAAGGTGTCAGTCCGGGAACCAGTTTCGCCGATCTTGTCTGGAAGCCGCGCGTCCTGATTGAGATGAAGAAACGCGGCGAGAGGTTAGATCTGCATTTCCGCCAGGCCTTCGACTACTGGGTCAACCTTGTTCCCGACCGGCCACGCTACGTCGTCCTCTGCAACTTCGACGAGTTCTGGATCTACGACTTCGACAAGCAGATTGACCAGCCGGTAGACGTGGTGGCAACACGCGACCTACCCAAACGCTTCCTCGCGTTGAGTTTCCTCTTTCCGGAGCAGCGGGAGCCGCTGTTCGGGAACGACCGTGAGGCGATCACCAGAGAGGCAGCCGAGCACGTTGCGCAGGTGTTCCGTTCCCTGGTGAAACGCGGCGAGGATCGCGCCCAGTCACAGCGATTCGTGCTCCAAACCGTCGTCGCGATGTTTGCCGAGGATGTCGATCTGATACCTCGCGGCACCGTCTCTCAAGTCGTTGACGACTGCTTCAAGGGAGCGAGCAGCTACGATCTCCTCGGGGCGCTGTTCAGACAAATGAACTCTGTGAGTCCCGCTCCGCACGGTCGTAACAGGGGCGTGCCCTATTTCAATGGCGGACTGTTTGAGACCGTCGAACCGATCGAGCTCAACGTGACGGAGCTTGGTTCGATCGGCGATGCTGCGAAACAGGACTGGTCACGCGTGAACCCCGCCATCTTCGGTACGCTCTTCCAGTCGAGCATGAACGCGAAGGAGCGACACGCGCTGGGTGCTCATTTCACGGCCGAACGCGACATCATGAAGGTGATTACGCCGACGATTTCGCGTCCATGGGAGGACCGAATCAACAGCGCGAAAACGATGAAGCAGCTTATGGCGCTTCGCTCGGCGATGCTCGACTTCCGTGTCCTAGATCCCGCGTGCGGAAGCGGCAACTTCCTGTATCTCGCGTACCGCGAGTGCGTGCGGCTTGAAATCCTGCTGCTGGCGAAGATTCGCGACCTCGTCTCGGTGAAAGAGTTCGCGAGACAAGTGAAGACGCTTTCGCTGGTCAGTCCGAAGCAGTTCTTCGGGTTCGACATCGATCCGTTCGCAGTCGAGCTGGCGAAGGTCACACTTCTGTTTGGAAAGAAGCTCGCGTTGGATGAAGCGGTTGAATCGATCGATCGCGAGCAGATAGACCTTGATCTCCACAGCGATCATGCGCTCCCGCTGGAGAACTTGGACGACAATCTCCGTTGTGAGGACGCGCTGTTTGCCGATTGGCCGCAGGTCGATGCGGTCATCGGCAATCCGCCCTACCAGAGCAAGAACAAGATCCAAGCGGAGTTTGGACGAGCGTATGTGAACAAGGTTCGTGCGAAGTATTCGAAGGTGCCCGGCCGTGCGGATTACTGCGTGTACTGGTTTCGGCGCGCACACGATGAGCTTGCGCCTGGCAAGCGCGCCGGCCTGGTGGGCACTAACACGATTCGACAGAACTACAGTCGTGAGGGAGGGCTTGATTATATCGTCGCCCACGGCGGAACAATCACCGATGCGGTTTCATCGCAGGTCTGGTCTGGCGATGCCGTCGTGCACGTCTCGATAGTAAACTGGGTCAAAGGCCCGCAGAGCGGCAAGAAACGACTGTCGCGGCAGATCGGCGACAAGGAAGATTCGCCGTGGGAGTCGCGGGAGCTGGACGAAATCAATTCGGCACTCTCGTTCGAGACAGACGTCACTGACGCTTCCGTCCTCCGCGCAAACGCCGTTGGCGGGCTATGTTTCCAGGGACAGACGCATGGTCACGAGGGCTTTCTAATGACTCGTGAAGAGGCCGCGGTTGAACTCAGAACCCACGCGAACTCTAGAGAGGTCCTGTTTCCGTATCTCACGGCTGAGGAGATGCTCGCGGAGCCAGGATCTCAACCAAAGCGATATGTGATCGATTTTGGTTCAAAGGATCTGCTGACTGCTGGTCATTATAAGAGTCTGTTAGATCGCGTCGAGCACTCTGTCTTGCCCGCTCGTCGTCAGGCCGCGGATCGAGAGGCCAAGCGCACCCAAGAGGCTCGCGCGGCCGCCGTGGACGCGAAAATCAATCGGCATCACGCGAACTTCCTTTCTACGTGGTGGCAACTCTCTTATCCGCGAGCGGAGATGATGCGATCGCTCGCGAAGCTATCGCGATACGTAGCGTGTGGGCGCGTCACCAAGCGTCCGATCTTCGAGTTTGTGAGCTCCGCGATTCATCCGAACGACGCATTGATGGTCTTCCCGTTCGAGGACGACTACTCGTTCGGGGTTCTGCAGTCAGGAGTGCACTGGGCGTGGTTCGTGCAGCGATGCTCGACGCTCAAGGGCGATTTCCGATATACGTCTAACACTGTTTTCGATACGTTCCCTTGGCCGCAGTCGCCCTCGCAAGCGGCTGTTCGAGCTGTCGCGGACGCGGCCGTGGCGCTTCGGGTCCTTCGTTGGGAGCTACGAGCGGAACACAAGCTCTCGCTTCGCGACCTCTACCGCGCAATCGAAAAGCCCGGGAAGCATCCGTTGATTGCGGCCCACAAAGCGTTGGACGCTGCAGTGCGAGACGCCTACGGGTTCACGAGGGCGGAGGACCTTGTCGGCGCGCTCGCAAAGCTGAATGGCCTCTGCGCGATGCGAGAATCTTCCGGCGACCTGATTCAAGGTCCTGGCCTTCCGACGAGCGTGAAAAGTGTGAAATCGTTCACGACAGACGATTGTGTTCATATGTAACGACGCTCGGATGGGAAGAACCGTCCGACAACCCGCCGACGGTCGGACGCTGGCTGCCGGCGGTGCGGGCGGGGGCGAACTGGCGATGCTTCACCTACCAACCGACGTGAAGATGCCGCTTCCGGATTATGAGATAGTCTCTAGTGTCGTGCCCCATTAGTTACTTGCATTATTCTTGCAGCGTCTTCGGGCATACCTTTCCCGGAGACGTTATGCCCGGCGGCCGTCCTCGCACCTTCGATCTCACGCTCTCTGAGGAGACGCGGACTCAGTTGGAAGGGATCGCGGGCTCCCGCTCGCTGCCGGCCGGCCTTGTCCGCCGGGCGCGGGTGATCTTGCTCTCTGCCTCAGGTCTTGCGAATCGCGACGTCGCCGAAGAAGTCGGGTTGAGCCACGTGATGGTCGGCCACTGGCGGCGCCGTTTTCGCGCGCTTGGCCTCGCGGGCCTCTACGATGCGCCGCGCTCGGGGCGCCCGCGCACGCACGACGACGACGAGGTCGCGCGGCTGCTGCGCACCGTGCTCCGGACGAAGCCGCGCGACGCGACGCACTGGAGCACGCGCACCGCCGCGGCCAAGACCGGCATCAGCAAGAGCACCGTGCAGCGGTACTTCCAGCTGTTCGGCGTGCAGCCCCATCGGACCAAGGGCTTCAAGCTCTCGCCCGATCCCTTCTTCATCGAGAAGGTCCGGGACATCGTCGGGCTCTATCTCAATCCGCCCGACCACGCGCTCGTGCTCTCCGTCGACGAGAAGAGTCAGATCCAAGCCCTCGAGCGTGCGGCCCCACTCCTGCCGATGGGGCTCGGCTACGTCGAAGGCGTCAGTCACAACTATCTGCGGCACGGGACGACGACGCTCTTCGCGGCGCTCGATGTCCAGAGTGGCGAAGTCTTCGCCCAGTGCAAACGCCGACACCGGCATCAGGAGTTCCTGGCGTTTCTTCGGCAGCTCGACGCCCAAGTGCCGGCTCGGCTCGACGTGCATCTCATCCTGGACAACTACGCCACGCACAAGCACCCCGCGGTGCGGGCGTGGCTCGCCAAGCGGTCGCGCTACCACCTGCACTTCACGCCGACCTATAGCTCGTGGCTCAATCAAGTCGAGATCTGGTTCGGCCTAATCACGCGACAGGCGATTCGGCGCGGGTCCTTTCGCACCGTCCACGCCCTGATCCAGCGCATCACCAGCTACGTCAGACGCTACAACCGCACCTCTCGCCCCTTTGTGTGGACCGCCTCGGCCGAGTCCATCCTCGCCAAGCTCACTCGACTCGCGCGCGCCGTAGCTGGGACGCAACGCTAGCGAACAATCACGACTGCCTTCCAGACGTGAGGACATGGAGACGTTAGGAGTGGATCGGTTGCGATGACGTCTGTGCCTCCGACCGCCACGGCCGTTACGACGCCGGTCAAGGAGTCGATGCCGGCCGTCGCGGGGAAATCCACGGTCCACCGGATCTCGCTGGGGCTTCGCCCTGACAGCTGAGCCGCGGGAATCTGGAAGTGCGCCACGTCGCCGACATGCATCGTGTCCGCCGCGGGAGTCAGGCTGCCGGTTGGTCCGGAACACACCGGAACTGGCTGCACGACCAGCGTCGCGCACGCTTGCACATTCGACCTCGCGTTGCCCGAACTCGCCGTCGCGCAGATCGAGACCGCCGGTGACGCGGCCACTCCGAGAGCGAGACCCGTCGAATCGACACTGGCGGCTTGCGCGTTCGAACTGGTCCACGTCACCGCGTAGGCGCCTCCACTCGGATTGGTGGTCACGGTCGCGACAATCCGAAGCGATTGGCCGGGCGAGATCGTGCCCGTGCCCGGTGCAACCTGCACTTGGAGGATGGACGGCGTCGGCGACGTGGGGGCGCAACCCGCGAGAAACGCGGTTACGAACGCGAGCCGAAAGCGGCGAATCGAGGACTTCATGATCCCTCCCGGCCACTCGGCGCTGTGCGGTTGAACTGCCCCGCATCATTAGGAGTGACATCATAAGGTACCCCGCAGACGCGCTCGCGCGCTGTCAGGGAGACTGCTTGTCTTCGCTCCGAGCGCCCATCCGTCACCGCGGAAATACGAAAGGAATTTGCGGGACGCAACACTAGCACTACTTCGCCACTTTCGGCCTAACTGGCTCTGCTTTGAGGAGGGCGTCACTTGCGAATACTCACTTGCTTCCTAGGGGCTGTCATTTACAGCCAGGGCGTCAAATCGCAGCCTCGAACCTCCGAACAGGACGCCAGCCCGAAAGACATTCGGGCGATCGTGATCCAGCTGCAGTCGGCCGTTCGCGATGATTCGCGCCGCAAGGTCGCCACCCTCGTCGCGTTCCCTCTCGCAATCAAGAAAGGTCCCCTCGGCGTCACCAGCGTTCCATCCGTGGCCGTGTTCATGAAGGTCTATCCATCAGTCTTCACGTCACGGCTTCGCGACGCATTGTTGAAGCAGAACCCAGATTCCGTCGTCGTCCGCAGCGGTAGCGCGACATTGGCAGAGGGCAGGATCGTAATTGGAAGACGGTGCACCACCGCGGATCCAAATTCCTGCATGACTGGAGTCACTCAAGTGACGCCCTACAAGGAATAGTCACGCCGTCTGATTGACCCGAGAAAGTGGCGAAGTAGTGCTAGCTGACGGATCACGAATGGCAAAGACCGTTTGGATTCTTGGGGCCGGCGCATCGGCCGGTTTCGGCGCACCGGTCATGGCCGGGTTCATCGACAAGGCAGACGACCTTCGATCTTCCCGTCCAGACGGGCTAGACTCCGCGGCGTTCGATGTCTTCTTTCGCGCTCGTCAGGGACCACTCCAGCAGTTGCACGCGAAGACCGTCGTGGACACGGAGGATGTCGAATCGATCTTCGGACTCGTCGAGATGGCATCCCTGCTGAACAAGCTCCCGGGGCTGGACGGCGGCGAGATCGAAGAACTTCGATCGGCAACGCGCACGGTGTTGGTGCAGACAGTCGAGCAGCTCGGGACTTTTGAGCTTCGCGGCCAGCAGTTACTCCCGCCGAGATCCTACGCCGGTCTCGTCGCGGGCTACCAACAAGCGGTCACGCGCGGTCAATCCGAAGGTCATGCCTTTATCACGTTCAACTACGATGTCGGTCTCGACTTTGCTATTCGCTGGTTCGGCTTAGACATCGACTACGGACTCGTCAAGCCCGCTGCGCGGGGAGTACCGCTCCTCAAACTTCACGGCTCGGTAAACTGGCGCGAGTGCACGCAGTGTCACGCCATCGTGCCTCTCGAGGTTCTGAACATGTTGAAGACTCGGCCAGGGGCGGCAAGTGCGCCTGCGAGCCAAGTGGCATTTCCTGCGGGGCCGCATCTGAGAACAATGTCGCCTCACTGCCCTGGCGACGTGTTGTCGCCAACGGCCGCAATCGTTCCCCCTTCGTGGAACAAGACGCAGTATGCGAGAACCTTTAGCAGCGTCTGGGCGCGCGCTGCAAAGGAACTTTCTGAGGCCAGAGAGATTATCGTCGCCGGCTACAGTATGCCGGAGAGCGACTCGTTCTTTCGTGACCTGCTTGCACTCTCAGTCGCTGGACCGACGCGGATTCGTGAGCTTCACGTCGTCAATCCGATGCAGGACATCGGGGAACGAATCATGAAGCTACTGGGACCTGAACTTCGGAACAGGTTTCGACCATCGGTGGGAAACTTCGAGAACTTTGTTCAGCAACGATACGGCGACCTGCTAAGAGAAAAGGGCTTCTGACTCGCGGCTTCCGGAAGGACCGTGCGGAGCCCGACAACTCGTTAGTGTGGCCCGATTCTGCCCGCACAGGCGCGAACCATCCGGTGTCGCGTATCGCCGTTGGCCCCCAACCGTACTCGCTTTGATAGATGAGCTTTGCGAACTGGATTCCCTACCGAGCCGTCGTGTTCGTCGCGCTGACCGCGCTCGAGATCGCGTGCACCTCGCCTCAGCGTTCTCGGCAGCCTGCGTTCCCATCGGCCGGCACGTTCGTGCCGACGAACACGGCGGACATCCGTGTCTACACTGACATAGGATTTCTCGGCGACAAAGCAGTGGGAGCGCAACCCAAGCTGACCGGAGACTCCACGGATAGTGGCGTAGTGAAAGTATTCCGACCGACAGGTCCTCTAGGATTTCGCCGCAGTACCGACCGACCGATTCTGATTGCCGAGGACGACGGGAATGGCACATCCAAGTTCTACACGGAAATTGGACCATACGGTGACAAAGGAGTGACCGCGAAGCCGGTCCTCATTGCCGAGGAAGTCAGCGATACCCAGGTCAAGCTGTACAAGGACATTGGACCCAGCGGAGAAAAGACATTCAACGCGAGGCCGATCCTGATCTCGGAGGACGGCACCTCGAGTATGACTGGCTCGAGTACGACCAGGGTTTACAACGACATCAACTTCCTTGGCGACAAGAACTTCCTAGCGAAACCGATTCTTGTTACTGAGGAGGGCGACAGCAGCACGGCCAGAGTCTATCGTGATATCAGCACTTTTGGCGACAAGAATCTCCTTGCCAAGCCAGCAGTCCTGATCGAACATCGCAGCAAACTACCGCGCGGCCTCCTCATCGTGCTGGTCCTGTTCGCCCAGTAGGTCGCGACGCTGTCTTGATCCGGCGGCTTGATTGGTTCGGTCGCGAAGGTGTGCCCGAATTGTGCCCACAGAAGCGCAAACCATCGACAAACACGAGGGGGCCGATATTCGACGACCCCCTCGTAACTCCAATAGCGTCATCAGCATCGGCTATCATTGACGAACACCTAGGTGCGCCAGTCTGGGACTGAAAAGGCTCTTCGCAACAGAGTGTGGAATTGCGTTCCGCCATCCCGCTCTGTTTCCACGCCGCCGTCATCGGTTCCGTGACCTTCAGCGGGGGGGGCCACGAGAACGACACCTGCGTTCTTGTCCAGGTCGCCGACCCGCCGAGGCGCTCCGGTTGCATAGTATCCTGTTCGATACTATCCTTTTGCATAGTTCCTCGACCGGGAGATCTGATGGCTGGCAAGCGCACCGCAGGACACCAGAACCCATTCCGCATCAGCGGGACGGTCGCCGGGGCGTACTTCACCAACCGCGAGGCCGAACTCGCGCGCATCGTCCGGACCATGCGCGAGCCCGGCGCCAAGCTCTTGGTCACTGGCGCGCGCCGCATCGGGAAGACGTCCACGCTCGAGCGAGCGGTCGAGGCGGTCACGACCGCCGGCGCGGCCGCGTGCATGGCCGACCTTTCGACCGCGAGCACGCCGGTCGACATGGCGAACCGGATCCTCACGGCGGCGAATCGCGTGGTCAAGCGTGGCTGGGCCATGGCGCTCCGCGAGCACCTCGCCCATCTCAAGCTGTCCGTCACGATGAAGCCTGAGCTGGAGACCGGTCTGCCGTCGCTCAGCCTCGACGTGAGCGTGCGCGACAGCGATCCGGCGACCCAGGAAGCATCGCTCGCTCACGTCCTCGACCTGCTCAACGCGTTGGCCGGCAAGCGCCATATGACGCTCGCCCTCGTGCTGGATGAGTTCCAGGAGATCGCGCGATTCGGGGAGCAGGCGGAGTGGCGGCTGCGGGGGGTTATCCAGCGCCACCAGCACCTGAGCTACGTCGTTGCCGGCTCCCACCTCGCCTTGCTCGACGCGATGCAGGGGAAGGGCCGCGCGTTCTACAAGCTGTTCGAGCGATGCCCATTCGGCCCCATCGCGCCGGACCACATGGCCGCGTGGATCGACGCGCGCCTCGCCGCGGTCGGTCTCGCCTCGCAGGACGTCGGCGTGCAGTGCGTGACCATCGCCGGCGCCCGCACGCGCGACATCGTGCGCCTCGCCCGAAAGTGTGTCGACCGCGCCGCCGGCACCAGGCCCATCGACATGGCCGCCGTCGAAGCGGCGTTCCTCGAGATCCTCGATGAGGACGCCGACGGCACCCAGCGGTGGTGGGCCGCGCTCACCGTGCCGCAGCAGAATGTGCTGCGCGCGGTCGCCGGCGCGACGACGGGACTCACCACGCGCACCACGCAGCAGCAGTTCGGGTTGCTGGCGAGCACCACCAAGACCGCGCAGGGGCTCGTGGCCGACGGGGTGCTGCAGCGGACGACGCACGGCGCCGGGTACGCGTTCGATGATCCGTTCCTCCGGGGATGGGTGGTGCGTGCCGCCCTCCCGGACTTGGGCATGGTCATACCGGCCACATTCATCGCGTCACCGACGGACGAATACGGGGGCCGCGACACCTTGAGCGCTCCCCGCGGTTAAAGCCAGGACTTTACCGCGCGCACCGGTAACGGTGCCGCAGTCGCTCCGCGATCCTTCTGCGCGCGGGGATTTGCGTCGGTCACCGACGTCCCGATTCGGCGTCACCGCCTCACCGATTCCACAGTCCTTTGCGTAGAACCGATTAAAAGGCCGTAGCTCGACCGGGCCACCTTGAAGCCGCCGTTTGGAGCAGCCTCCGAGATGGCCGCCGGTGCCTTCAATCCGAATTTGTTTCCCCGAGGGAACCGGACAGCGCAAATGAAACACTTCCGCTGACGTACGCGCGTGCAAGGGATAATGCAGCAAGCCACTCCGGCCGCGTTGCGGCGCTGTTGCCCGAAACCGGAGCGACGGCGACAGACGCTTTAACGCGCCCGAATGCACCTCTCGGATGCGGAACGGACTCGGGGGACGACGCTTCGTTGACGCCAAAGTGGCCGCGCGCCGCGCGCGCATCGGTTGCGAAACCTCACGGAGGATTCGTTCCGATGGCCACCTTCTCGCCGTTGTCGCTGTGTGTTGAGATCCCGTGGGCTGCGTCCGATGACGCGGGCGCCTCCACGGTCGGCTATCTCCCGCTCGCGGATGCTGCGCTGTCGGATGTCCTCTTCCCGCCGCGTCGGGAGCAGGCGCCCGCCACGCTCGAGGCGCTCGCCCTTCGACTGCTCGATCCGCAGGCCGATGATCGGGCGGCGCTCGCTCCCCGAGCCCTGCCAGGATTGTCAGAGACCGTTGGCAACGCCTCGGCCCGCCGCCCATCGTTCACCGGGATCGTTCTGGCGGCCCGCTTTCTCGCGTTTCACCGCGGTGCAGCGTCGGCCACCGTAACGGATGGCATCGAATCGCTGAAGTACGTGTGCCCGGCGTCACTCGCGGCAGCGCTGCAGCACCCCGGCCTCACGGCCGCTGGCNNATCGTCCAGCTGATCGCCACGTTCGGCACGCAGATCAACGCGTCGCTCCTGGGCCGGGTGATCCTGGGTCTCGCCCAGCTCCTGCGGATGAGCCGGACGTCGGTCGAGGATCTCACCGACGCCCGAGCGTTCACGGCGCATCTGCTGCGACGCATCCTCCCGGCCGTGCTGGTCGAGGACCAGCTCACCGATCGGTCGTCGCCATGCGCGGTCATCGACATCGTCGCCGGGCCCCTGATGGAGAGCGTGCAGGAGTTCCTGGGGCGGATCTTCCTCGCGACGCTCGCCGTGGACGTGCGCACGGTGGACGCGTTCGTCAAGGACGTGCTGGACGACGCGGGTCTCGAGTGGGACCCCGCAGACCGACTCATCGGCGCACCCATTGGCCGTCCCGTGGCGAAGCCACCCGAGACGCGGGAGGCCGCTGAGCGTACGTCGGCCGGGCTGGCCGCCATGACGAGGCTCATCCCGGCGCAACCGGCGCTGGCCAGCCTGCTGGTCGGCAAGGCCATGCTCCTCGGCACGGGCGTTGAGCCCTCCGCCACGCTGCTCACGGGGGGCACGACCGCGGCCCGTCTGGTGCTGCTCCGCGCCGTGGCGCGCGCCACCGACGCCGCCCTCGTGACCGTCGACGCCTCGGACATCGAGTCGCTCCCCCAGACACAGGCGATCGAGCTGCCCGCGGACACGCGCGTGACCACCGGGACCATCATGCTCGTCGAGGGCATCGATCATCTGCGACTCCTCGACGACCACGACTCCGATTGGCAGCGGGCGTATCGAGTCGACCCGCAGCGTGCGCTCGCCCGCCTCTTGGCGCAGGGCATTCCGCTGACGCTCGTGTTGACCCTCTGGCCGCACGCCCCGGTGTGGTTCGTGTGCGGGTCCGACGCCGAGACGGGTGGGGGAGCCGCGTCCTCGAGCGTTGGGGCCGCCGGTGGGCTCCTGCCGGCGCTCCGCGACCTGCTCGGGGACGAAGGACATCTCTGGGAGGAATCGATCCCGCTTATGGTGGAGCTGCTGCGGCCGCTTTATCGCGTGTCGACAGGGGCCGGGACGGCGGGTGCCGCAACGACGCCACCGGGGGGTGCCATCGAAGTGTCGGACGCCACCATCGTGACCGCCGCCCGCCTGGCGTATCGCCGACAGTGCGGCGTGCACGGCGCTCGCCAGGCCATCGAGGCGGCCGCCCGTCGCGCCGTGCTGCGCCTCCCGAAGGGGAGCGTAGGGATCCGCATCGTGATCGCGCCGGACGACCTGTCCGCAGGGGACGTGAGCCGCTGAGCGGACGGACTGCCGCGGAGGCGCCGCGTTGCCGGACGCCGAGGGCGTTTGCGTGCGTCGTGGGGAGATCGGCATCCGGAGCGGCCATGACGTCGTGTGGCGGTATAGACGAACAACACAGGACAGCAGGCCGTCGCACTGTCGGCCGTCGCTGGTCCGACCACTGGAGACTTTGCGATGATCGACTACTCCGCAGAGACGGGCTCTCTCGACCACTGTCCGGCGTGCGGCACGCTCAGCGTCCGGATGGAAGACGGGTACACCGTGGTCGCTCGCATCATCGCCACGGGCGCGGTGTGCGCACACTCGTACGAGGAACGCGCAGCCATGGCGGAGCGAGCGCTCGCCACGCTCCGGCAAGACGCACAGCGGGAGCGTGCAGGCACTCGTGGTCGCCGGCCGCGGAGAGAGACACGGCGGAACGACCTGACGGGATAGCCGCGCGGGATCGTCGTGCCGCCGGCGCGCCGCGCGTGCAGGAGGGAGGGTCGGCCATCATCGGGATGGCTGGCCCTTTCTCTTACTGGGAGCTTCCATGACACAGCGTCACATTGCCGCCGACTTCGGCGCGCTCGCCGTCAACCACCCTGTCGAGGGGACGGCAGAGGTGGTCCGCGTCGTCCGCGTCTCCACGGACGACGTCCACATCACGCGTCTGCGGGTGACCAACTCCACGGGCGACCGGTGGGTGTCGCTCAAGCCGTGTCTCACGGCCCACGGCACGCTGCAGGCCGGCGACCTGATCCACGCGCGCTTCACGGTGCACAGCGGTCCGGGCAAGTCACGCACGTGGGCGACAGGCCTCCGTCTGTGCGAACGCGTGGACGACAACCCCGACGCCTTGCCCGAGCCGGACGTGCTCGTGGCGTTGGGCCGAGCGTGCCGGAGCAATCGCCGGGTCCTGCTGCACGGCCTCGCGCTGGTCGCACTGGCCACCGAGTTCGTGCGCGAGGGGACGTTCCTCGACCCCCATCAGGTGAAGGAGCAGCTGCTCGACTCCATCCGTGCGCTGCCGAAATCGGAGGCGAGTCTGCTGGTGCGTTCCGCGGTCGCGCTCGAGCTGTAGCAAGCGAGAGGGCTGCACGGCCGGACTCGGCCGTGCAGTCGCCTCGCAACGGCAGCGGTAGGCGGCGGGCGTCCTCCGCCGCCGGTCTCACTCTTATCAGTTGCGCTGACAGCAACTTCCGAAGCAATACACGCACGACGCAACTCGAGGCGTCGAAGACCTGGAGCCGAGGGGAACGCGAAACACCATCGGTGTCCAAACTGGGCATCGTTGTGAGTTGTTTGGCCGCGGCAACTCGGCGATACTGGTGACCAAGCCGACACCACGCGCGTCGGAATGCAGGACAGCAGTAACTGGAGGGGCCGCCTTCTGCCCGTTGTACAGGCGTCCGGCCCTCCCGGGGCAGACACGACCGCGGCCCAAACCTCTCGCCGGAAGAGACCTCCGCATGGGTAAGGCGGAACCGCAGGGGCACCTCGAGAAAAATTGGTGTGTGCCTTGCACCGGGACGAAGCCATCATGATCGATGGCTCGTTCTTCTCAATTCTTGAGAAGAGGTCGTATGCCATCCAATCTTGTGGTACAACCGCGATCGGGCGAAAAACCGCGGAGAGTCATTCCGGAGTGGGTCCTCTTCAACGTTCTTGAGGCCGTTAGGAGCTATTGCCGCGCGGTGATAGGCGGTCTGTTGCCACCGCCCGCGAACGTGCAAATCGTCTTGAACGCCGTCATGAAAATGACCGACGACGAATGGCGCGACGCCCTCACCGAGGCCTTCGAACTGTCTATCGCCGTCGTCGGCGCAGATCTCGGCCTGCCGTATGAGACGACGCGGCGGTTTGCGGAACGCAAGCTCCTGTGGGGCTGCAAATGCATTGACTCGCGTTACCTCGTGCGCAACGCGCGCCTCGACCCTTCATTGCCGCAAGGGAAGTACACGCCGCCGTTGGTGCTCATGGCCGCTGCGGTCCGGTTTCATCGCGTGGTATGCGATTATTTCGCGGCCGTTGAGCGACAACCGATAGGACCAGACACCGGTGCGCGACACGTACTCGACGATATCCGTGCGATCGTTGACCATGCGCTGGTCATGGCGAGTTCAACTCCGCTATACCTGTCGTTAGAGACCGTCGCGAAGCAACATCGTTGGTCGCTGAAGCACGTGTACGCGCTGGCGCGCGCGCGTCGCCTTTATGGCTGCAGCAAGATTGGCGCGAAATGGAAGGCGTTGAATCCTGAGTTGCTTGATTCGGCCCTCGTGAAGACAGCGCTGGCCGCGCGCGCAGCGGGAGTGATCGGGGCATGACGCTCATCATGGGCGGCCCCCAACACTCCTGGGGGTCTGAAATGCCGAAGCGCCTGCGCCGTTTTCTGTACCTGAGCGATCGCGATACGCGAGGACGTAGCGTGTCGGTCGTGGAGCGCCCGAACTCTGGCGGTCGAGTGCGCGTAAAATGGACGGACAACGTCGGCACGGATAACTACGTGCCTCTGCGCGGAGTCGTCGTGCGTGATAAGGCTGGCACTCTGAAGCCTGACGTAGTCGAGAAGTTGCGCGGGCTGGTTGCCGCTGGCGTTCGTGCGCGAACGGAAAACCGCGATGTCGAGCGCGCTATCTGGGCGCGCATGCAGGAGCTCAATCTCATGGGCGACGAGGTGCGTGCGCCCTTGGAAATCGTGCCGCTCGCGCCCGCGAAACCCAGCATGGCCGGTGACACGGTAGCGGCCGGGCAACCCACGGCGCCCGGTGTGACGCTTGGTGCCGCGTTCGATCGGTACTTCTCGATCGACAAGGGCGAGTTCGCCGCCGACTCGCGTCAGCGTCGCGATGAACTCGGTATGATGCGTGACCTTTTTCTCGTTGTTCCGGCAGACACACCGATCGCGCACATCGGCACAGCGACGTTCAGGCAGATTTGGAAAGCGTTCGCGCGGTTGCATTTCGGTGGCACGATGCGCGACGTGAAGGTGGGGCGTCCGCCGTCGTTGCGTTCACCGTCCGCAAGCGCGCAGGGAGTTGGCGCCGACGCGGATCGACGCGGGAGCCGTCAGGTAAAATGGGGTGGGCTTCGCCACGCCGTGCGCACCATCGACATGCTGCGCAAACTCTTGGCGTCGGCTGTCGACGCCGGCGAACTCAGCACCGCGCCGGCGATGCCTCGGCAGTGGAAGAAACGCCTCCGTAACGACTGGGCGGCGATCGCGGATGAGCACGGCAGCGCGCTTCCGGTCGCGATCCCGGGGGATCGAAATTATGAGCCCGACGAAGGTGTCGACATCTTTGCCACGCTCGGCGACGCCGATCCGCGCCTAGAACTCATCATTGAATGCTTCGTACTCTGGCGACTCGGCCAGGCCCTCCGCCTCAACTGGAGCGACCTCCGTCTCCAGCTCGGGGATCACGGAGCCATCCTATGTCGGGGCCGTGGACAGAAGTGGGGACTGCTCTTGTGGCTCACGCCCCACCAGCGTCGCGTGGTCGACCGTGCACTCGCCACGTTCCTGGCACCGTATGAGCGAGCTCGCTTGGCGGGGACCATTGCGGACTATCCGTTGATCCCGGGCGCTCGGTTGAACTCGCGGAAGCCCACGCTGCACATGGGGCGCCTCACCGAGTCTCGCCTCCGCGACCTTTTCAATGATGCGGAAAGGGCCGCAGGTGTGGAACATGTGGAAGGCCGCGGATGGTACGGGCTCCGACGCTTGGCGCTCAACGAGCTCGAGGATCTGACGCACGACGATCACCGGATCCGCGGCCTGTTGACCGGCGGCGAGGGCGACGTCGAGGAGTCGGCCGCCGATGGCCTGCGCAATGCGTTATCGGGCCACGGTGCGAGGAGCACGCGCGAACGCTATCAGCGCCACGACCGACCCGAAGTTTGGCGCGTGGCTATCCGCGTTATGGAGAAGTTGCGGGAACGGCTCGGACAGAAGCGTCCCCCCACGAAGCCCGCGAACTAGGTCCACCGATGTCATTCATTCTGGTCCACTTCTGGTCCACTCACACGTCGCGCCCGTTTCGCCGAATGGCGGAGCGGGCGCGCAATACATGGAGGAGCAATGACTTCAGAACAGAGCGGGCGACCGGACTCGA
>PMYN01000107.1 GCA_003171215.1 Gemmatimonadota bacterium
TCATCCCGCCGATCGTCGTCGCGGCCGACAACGAGTACGTGCAGCGCTTCAAGCTGCAGAGCCCGTCGCTCACGAAGTTCTGGGGACGGCCGATCTACATCGGCGCCACGGTCCTGCTGCCGCGCGACTACAAGACGTCCACCATCAGTTATCCGGTGAACTACATCCAGGGCCACTTCGGCCTCGCCGCACCGTATGGATTCGAGGCCGCGCCGCTCGGACGCGGCGGGCGCGGCGGTGCGCCCCCGGGGCCGTCGTTCCACGACCAGTGGCTCACGGACAACTTCCCGCGTTTGATCGCCGTCACGTTCCAGCACCCGACGCCCTATTTCGACGACTCGTACGCCGTGAACAGCGTGAACATGGGTCCGTACGGCGACGCCATCATGAACGAGTTGATCCCCGAGGTCGAAAAGCGTTACCGCGTGATCAGGGAACCGTGGGCGCGCTGGCTCTCCGGCGGCTCGACGGGTGGATGGGAATCGCTCGCGCTGCAGATTTTCCATCCCGACTATTTCGGCGGCACGTGGTCGTCGTGCCCAGACCCCGTGACGTTCTCCGACGTCGAGGGCGTCAACATGTACAAGGACGCCAACGCGTTCTACAAGCAGTACAGCGACTGGCAACTCACGCCCACCGTCAACTCGCGCGAGGTCAACGGCGAGATCCGACAGACCGCGCAACAGCGATACTGGATGGAGTTCGTCAACGGCACGCATGGGCGGTCCGGCACCGGCCAGGAGGACGTCTGGCAGGCCACGTGGGGTCCCATCGGCGCGGACGGTTATTTCAAGCCCGCCGTCGATTCGCGCACCGGCGCGATCGACCACACGGTGGTACAGTATTGGCGCGACAACTACGACCTGCTGTACTACCTGCAGCGCAACTGGAACACGCTCGGGCCCAAGCTCGTCGACAAGCTGCACGTGTACGTGGGCAACATGGACAGCTTCTTCCTCGATCGTGCGACGCGCGAACTCGAAGCGTGGATGAAGACCACGCAGAACCCGCATTACGAGGGATACTTCGTGTACGGCGACCAGAAGCCGCACTGCTGGAGCGGGCCCGGCACGAGCGCGGACCGGCTGAAGGAGATGGCCGAGTTCGGGCTGCGGAAGATGCCGCAGGGGACGACGACGCCTTGGTGGAGGTACTAGAAAAACAGCGACGGGACCTACGGCGACGGGTGAGTGGCGACTTGGCGAAGAGCGAGGAGCGACGCGCGAGGAGACGGTCACCGCGCTCCTCGCCCGTCGCTCTTCGCCCAATTGCCCCTCACCCGTCGCCCGTCGCTCGTTGGAAGGTCCTTCACCTACGCCCCGTAAGGCGAATCCTTATTGATGCGTGCGCGTCGTCATCGTATCATGAGCGTGCAGGCCGAGGGCAGTGCCACCGCGTCGCCAAAGTAGTTCGGACGTCGTGTCCGAGTCCCGGGTTTGACGGGACCGAGTTCGAGGGGCCGCGCGCACAGACCCACTGCAACTACCCGCCTCAGAGCGGGCAAGAACCGTGGTGCGCGAGAAGCTTTCGCCAACGCCATCGGGCGTCACCTTGGCACTCAGGAGCAATTGCACTCCAGCGGCACAGCCGCCTAAGAACATGCAAGGATGACGCAGAACGCCGGGGTCGAAAGATCCCGGCGCTCGTTGCTTTCAGGAGCCCGTCGCCCCGTCCCGGCGGTCACGGTAGGGCCGGCTATCTCCTTCCGATCTACGGCATCCGGTTCATCGGCGACAAGCTCTCGACCGATTTTGGGTTCGTGAACTTCATCGGCCGCGACAGCCCGGGGATTTTCCCGGGGCTGCCGTGGCTGGCAATCGCGTTCAAGTTCTGCGGGAGCTCGGCTCCTTGAATGTCCTGTGCGATTCCCCGATGATTCGCGATGACCACTGCTGACGTCGTCATCATCGGAGGCGGGTGCATGGGCGCGAGCACCGCGTACCACCTCGCACGGCTCGGCATCACCAACGTCGTGCTGCTCGAGCGCGAGACCGCGCTCGGCACCGGATCGACCGGACGCAACGCCGGCGGCGTGCGCCACCAGTTCTCGCACGAGGGAAACGTGCGGCTCTCGATGGAATCGATCCGGCTGTTCGAGCACTTCGAGGACGTCGTCGGCACTCCGATCGATTTCCATCCCGACGGGTATCTGTTCCTGCTGTCGGCGCCCCGTCATGTGGAGGCCTTCCGCGCCGCCGTCGCGATGCAGCGGCGGCTCGGCATCGAGGTCGAGTGGCTCGACGCCGAGGAGGCCGCGCGGCGCGCGCCGGGGCTCGACGCGGGCGGCGTCGTTGCCGCGACGTTCTGCGCGCGGGACGGCATCTGCGATCCGAACGGCGTCACGATGGGATTCGCACAAGCGGCACGGCGCCTGGGAGTCGAGATTCGGCTCGAGACGACGGTGACCGGCGTTCGCACGAGCGGAGATCGCGTGACGGCCGTCGAAACCGATCGCGGCGTTATTTCCACGGGAGCCGTCGTGAACGCGGCGGGACCATGGGCGGCAAGTGTCGGCCGCATGGCCGGCGTCCCGATTCCGATCGAACCGCTCCGGCGCCATATCTTCCTCGCCCAGCCGCCGGTGAACGGAGGATGGGAACGCGGCGGCCCGCACGGAGCGCCTGCCGCGCCCGCCGACCGGGTGATGGTCATCGACTTCGACTCGTCGTTCTACTTCCACCGCGAAGGCGCGCATCTGCTGTTCGGGATGGGCGATCCGGAGGAGCGGCCGGGCTTCGACACGCGCGTGAATTGGGACGTGCTCGAGAAGATCGCCCCCGTGGCCGCGCGGCGCCTGCCCGCGCTTGCGGACCTCGCGATCGCAAGCGCGTGGGCGGGGCTCTATGAGATGACGCCGGATGCGATGCCGATCATCGGGCCGGCCGGCCTCGACGGCCTCCATGTGATCGCGGGCTTCAGCGGCCACGGGTTCCAGCACGCGCCGGCGGCGGGACGCATTGCCGCCGACGTGATCGCGGGCCGCGATCCGAACTTCGATCTGCGGCCGTATCGCCTAGATCGATTTGCCGGCGCCACGGCCGGCGAAGCGAACGTGGTGTGACCGGCTGAGAGCGTTCGGGAATTCTCTGGCATCATTCGGTCCGCCGGCGTTCGGGAATTCTCTGGCATCATTCAGTCCGCCGGACTACGTTCCCGCTCCACTCTCTCCAATCCGCGCACGGCCATGGACGAATTCTCCCGCCGCAAGTTCCTCAGCTTCCTCGCCGGCTCTCCGCTCTTCATCGCCGCCGGGGTCGACCGCAAAACGCTCCAACGACTGCTCGCCGGCACCACGCGCGACCAGTCCGAAGCGTTCGGCCTGATCGANNGCGAAAACGAAGATTCCGCCCGCGCACTGGGGCTACCTCATCACCGGCACCGACGACGACGCCACCATCAAGGCGAATCGCGACGGCTATTCCAAATGGGCGCTGCGCCCGCGCCGCCTCGTGGACGTCAGCAATCTCGACACCTCGATCGATCTGCTCGGCAACAAGTACAGCGCGCCGATCATCCTCTGCCCGCTCGGCAGCCAGCGGGCGTTCCACGCCGAAGGTGAGCTCGCCGTCGCGCGCGCCGCGAAGGCGAAGAACCACCTGCAGGTGCTCTCCACCGTCGCGACCACGTCGATCGAAGACGTGATCGCCGCGCGCGGCGCACCGGTCTGGTTCCAGCTCTATCACACACCCGACTGGAACCAGACGAAGGCGATGATCAAGCGCGCGGAGGCCGCGGGCGCGCCCGCCGTCGTCTTCACCGTGGACCTCATCGGCGGCAGCAACCGCGAGACGATGTTCCGCGAGGCGATGTCGGATACGCGGAACTGCATCCAATGCCATACAGGGGGGAGGCCGGCTCCAGGAGTGAGCGGCAGGGTGGACGATCGCGACAATCGCAGGAAGCCGGCGCTCGCGAAGCCGGCTCCCGGCACGCCGATCCCCGAAGTCGGCACGCCCACGTGGGATTTCGTGAAGCGCATCAAGGACACCACTTCAATGAAGGTGTTCGTGAAGGGGCTCGTCACGAGCGAAGACGCCGAGCTCGCGATCCAGCACGGCGCGAGCGGGATGTTCGTGAGCAATCACGGCGGTCGCGCGGACAACAGCCTGCGCGCGACGGTCGAGTGCCTCCCGGAAATCACGAAAGCCGTCCGCGGCCGCGCGATCGTGGAACTCGACGGCGGGATTCGTCGCGGCACGGACATCTTCAAGGCCCTCGCCCTCGGCGCGACCGCCGTCGGCATCGGCCGGCCCTACATCTGGGGGCTGGGCTCGTTCGGGCAGGACGGAGTGGAGGCCGTGCTCGCGATCCTGCGGCGCGAGCTCGAGATCGTCATGCGGCAGTGCGGAACGACGACGCTCAAGCAGATCACGGCTTCGTATGTGGTTCCGAGGAATGGGTAGGGCAACGGCAACTGCTTTCCACGGATTTCACAGATTTCACGGATAGGCAACCGCAAAACTTGGGGGAACAGCAACTTCGCACGCAGTTGCAGTTCCCCCAAAGGTTTTTTGTCGCAGTTGTAGATCCGCGTAATCTGTGAAATCCGTGGAAGCAGTTGCCGTTACCTCTGAACCTCGTTCCACACCGGCGGTGTTCCTCCGGCGAGCCACCGAACGAAATAGTCCCAGCGCCGCCGCATCATCCAGTCCGACGCCGCGCCGTAGCCGTGCTGCACGTTCGGGATCAGCACCATGTCGAACTCCTTGTTCGCCTTGATCAGCGCATCCACCACCACCATCGTCTCCGCCGACGGCACGTTGTTGTCCACCGACCCGTGCGCGAGCATCAGGTGGCCCTTCAGGTTCTTCGCGAAGTTCTGGTTCGCTTCGGCATCGTAACTGTCCTTGCCATCCGTGCCGTCGGCGCCCTTCACGAGAAGACCCTGATAGCGCTCGCCCCAGTCGTCCTCGTACAACCGCTGGTCGTGATTGCCCGATTCGGCGATTCCCACCTTGAAGAAATCCGGATAGCGGAACATCGCGCTCGTCGTGCCGAATCCGCCGCCCGAGTGTCCCCAGATTCCGACGCGGGCGAGATCGATGTAGGGATACTTCTGCGCGAGCTGCTGCATGCCCGCGATCTGATCGGGAATCGTGTTGTCGCGTCCCATGGCTCCGTAGTACGCGTCCTCGAACGATTTCGAGCGGCCGGGCGTTCCGAGGCCGTCGATGGTCACCACCACGAATCCCAGCTCCGCGAGTGCCTGCCGGTCGCCGCGCGCCGCAGCGAAGGAGCGGCTGCCCGTGCTCCCCGATTGCGGGCCGGGGTAGACGTTGTTGATGATCGGATACTTCGCCTGCGGGTCGAGCTTGGTCGGCACGAACATCAGCCCGTAGATCGCGGTCTTCCCGTCGTGCGCCACCATCTTGATCGGGATCGGCGGCTTCCATCCCGTCGCGAGAAGCTTGGAGATGTCGGCCTTCTCGAGCGGCATGACCGGCTTGCCGGTCGCGGCGTCGCGAAGCACGGCAACCGGAGGAATGTCGGGCTGTGAGTACGTGTCGACGAGGTATTTCATGTCCGTCGAGAGTTGCGCCGTGTGGTCGCCGATATCCGGCGTGAGCGACACGAGCGTCTTTCCGTCGAGCTTCACGCGATAGGCGTGCCGGAAATACGGATCCTCGTTCGGATCCCTTCCCTCGGCGGTGAACCACACCGTTCGCGACGGCTCGTCGAGTTTCATGATCGAGAGCACCGGCCCGTCGCCGCTGGTTATCCTGTTCTTGAGCGCGCCGGTATTGAGATCGTAGAGGTAGAGCTGCGACCAATTATCGCGCTCGGAGTCCCAGATGAACTCGTTCGTGGTCCAGAGAACCTGCCACTGCGCGTGCGACTCGAAGTGCGTCGGCACCGTCTCCTCGTACACCTTCCGCACCGCGCCCGTGGCGGCGTCGGCGACGCTGAGCCACACGCGCTTGTGGTCGCGGCTCGACGACGCCACGGCGAGTTGCGTGCCGTCCGGCTTCCACTGGTAGTCTTCCATCCGGATGTTGTCGCCGATCGTCCCGCGATGGAAATCGACGGGCATCTGCAGTCTCGTGATCGTCCCCGCGTCGACGTCGATCATCACGCGATGCAGCATCGCCATGGCCGTGTCGCCCGGGAGCGGCATCTTCTGTATGGTGAGCTTGGGATGACCGACGGTGGTCTCGACGAGGTACATCTCGCCGACGTTCCGCTCGTCCTGCTGCTGCGTGGCGATGCGTTTCGAGTCCGGCGACCACTGCACCATCGCGCGATCGCTGCTCGCCCAGCCGGCGTTGTCGGTCGCGTAGCCGAAGTACTTCACGCCGTCCGTCGTGAGCTGCTTCTCGGAGCCGCTGGCCACGTCGTGGACCCAGAGATTCCAGTCCTTGACGAACACGCCGCGCTTGCCGTCGGGGGAGAGCGCGAGCGGGGCACCGCTGGCCGACGCGCCCCCGCGCCCGCCGCCGCCCGCGCGCCCGCCGCCGCCGCCGCCGCGACCGCCACGGCCGTTGGCCGCGGTGATCGCGAGCCCTTCGCACTCGGTGACGGCCGCCTCGCACCGCTTGCGGGACTTCGTCGCCGGATCGATCACGACGACCTCGGTTCCCGCGAGCGTGGTGTTCCGGTACCAGAAGCGTCCGTCGGGCGCCCACGTCGCGTTGACGGTGCCGCCGACGACCATCCCGGTCTGCGCGGGCGCGAGGAACTGTCGCGCGCGTTCGTAGTCGGCCGGCGTGAAGGTGCGCCCCTGTGCGCCGAGTGAGTTGACAGCGAGAATCGTGATCAAGCCGACGACGCGATGTGCGCGCATTCGTGAGTTCCTGAAATGATGTGAAAGTGCGATTCAGAAACTTGTCGCGCGGTTGGGCCGGAAGCCAACGGTGCGGTGCTCCCGGTGTGCGGGGCGGTGCTCTCGGCGTGCGGGGCGGTGCTCCCGGCGTGCGGGATGGTATTCGCCCAGGGCGGCC
>PMYN01000139.1:0-4227 GCA_003171215.1 Gemmatimonadota bacterium
GCATTCTTTGTTATATTCATGTTTATACTTGACTTCACAAAAAAATGAAATATAGTTATAAAATGAACAACGACCTGGAGAGCCATGTCGCCGAGATGATCCCACGACTGTTTGCCAGCCGTGGGATTGTTGCGAGTGTCGAACCTGGACAGCCAAGCGGTAGCCGGCGGCCGGATTTCTGGTGTCACCTCGCCGTCGATGGGCGCGACGTCCGAATCGCCGCAGAGGTCAAAAGTCGTTGGAGCCAGGCAATCCTCGACCAAATAGGAAGCCCCGCCAGCCCAGAGCGCGCCGACTCTCGTCTGCTGATTCTTCCTAAACTGAGTCCGGCAGTCCGCTCCCGCCTTCGGCAGCTGCGTATCAATCACGCTGACCTCAGCGGCGTCCTGTATCTCAACGCACCGGGAATACGTGTTGATGTCGATGGCGATCCCGCGTCGCAGGACGCCGTGCTGAAACGGCATCCACGCGAGCTCAATCCATTCTCCAAGAAGGCCTCTTTGGTGCTCCGCGTGCTGCTCGCCGGTCCGAAAGAGCCGATGCGAGTCCTCGAACTCGCAGAGCAAGCGGGAGTTGCAGCGGGCTGGGCATCCGAAGTGTCGGATGCGCTCGTCCAGCGAGGCTATGCAAAAAGTTCCGCAGAAGGTGTGCGTCTCGTGGATCCGGTTTCCGCACTCCGCGACTGGAGTGCCGCATACAACTGGAAGAAGAACCCGCGACGAAACTTTGTCGTGCCATTCGACTACGACGAAATACCTGGCAAACTCATGAAGGCGTTCCGCGCGCACGCCGTGGAGTGGGCACTCACGCTGCTCGCTGGTGCACAGCGACGCATCGGTCACGTTCGGTACTCTGCGATGTTGCATGTATACGCGCGGCAGGAGCATGCTGCGGCGATCAGCGATGCGCTGAAGGACTTGTATGCTGAGGAGACAGCCGGTGAAGGTGGCCTCACGGTTCTCGAGCCGTACTACGGCGGTGGAGCGTTTTTCGGCGCCGAGTTAGCGAACGGAAATCCTGTGGTCTCCGACGTCCAACTGTTTCTCGACCTTGCGCATTTTCCCGTGCGAGGCCCCGAGGCGGCAGAGGTGCTGGTGCGGCGACGCATCGCGCCGGCATTGTCGCTCGGGAAGGATGACATCAAGCAATTGCTGCGTGATCTCGTATGAGTTCGCGCGCGGCCGAGCAGTTTGCGAGAGTGATTATCGAGATGGCGCCCTACGCCGACGAAATCGTGTTCGTCGGCGGATGGGTGCATGCGCTGTATCTCGCGGAAGCGAACGAGACTGAAGCAATCGGCACTGAAGACATTGACATCACGATCCCGAGTACGCTCCTCACGCGTGACCGGCCGACATTGCTGGAGCTGGCCGCGCGCGCAGGTTTCGAGCGCGATCCGATTTCCGAGATGGAAGGTGTGGCGCCATGGATGGTCTACACGAACGAGCAAGGTGAGACCATTCCCATCGACTTCCTCACTGAAGGCGACTCGCGTCTGCCTGTGCCGATCGTAGGTCAGCCTGGACTTTCGGCCTAGGGTTATCCAGGGCAGAATGTTTTGCTGCAGAACACGCGACCAATGAGCGTCGGCAAGGAAGTGCATGCATTACTTGATCCGCCGCGAATTATCCGCGTGCCGATGCTCGGCGCATACGTATTGCAGAAAGGGATCTCATCGAGCACCAGAATACACCGCGTGAAACGCGCGAAGGATCTCGCATACATCCACGAGATCGTGCGTCACCCACGGCTTGGCGCAAAAGTGTTCGAGGAATTGCCGGCTCTTCGGAATCGATATCCCGAGGAGCATTCCCGATGGAAACAGGAAATCGGAATCGCACTGGACACACCGGCCGTTCTCAATGACGTCGCGGAGGAGCTCTCGCTGCACGGGAGGAGTCTAGGGCCGCCTGACGCGATCGTGCGCAGTGTTAGCGCATGGTTCCGTCGCCTATTGGCGGAGGGCTAGGCGACAGTAGAGTTCGTCAGACGAAGTCGCGTGAGGTGAGCGTCGTCCGTCGACACGCGCACGACGCGAACCACGCGCGCGGTGCCTCCCACGGCATGGTTGGGAACGAGGACGCCGACGGCGCACGCGAGACGCCGGGTCATATAGACTCCGTGTAGGAGAAAGGACCAGCCATCCGGTTGATGACCGACCCTCTCCCCTGCTCGCGCGACGCGAACCATCCGGCGGTCACAGACTCGGGCGGTCCGACCAGGCTCACTCATGGGGTCTCGCGATCCGCGCTCGTATGCGCGGCTTTCGCCGGCTTCTCAGGAGGAGCAGCTGAGTCGGTGATGCTGACCGCGGATCGGTAGCGACAAACATTTGCCCTACAACTCTGGTACGAGGCATCCACCGACTCAGCGCCAGATCATGTGTAGGTTTGTAGCAAGGAAGAAGCAACCAGTCGCGACGACTGCTCGTGTGACGAAGCATCGGTGCCGTGTGTCTTACGCAAGAGACCCTCCTCGGCGAGGAATGATGTCTGACGGTCTTTTGTCTGTCTCGCTCCCGAGTGCATTGGTCGATCGCGCGCTTGCATTTCGGCGTGCACACGCTGGGGCGACGCCAGGCGCGCTCTCCGTCGAGGATGTCCAAGAACTTGCCGAACTGCTCACACAGGCATTCGAGACGGTTGGGATTCAATCCACCGTCGTTGGCGGAAGCGCGCTGACGCTTCAAGTGCCGGTGCTCACGCCGTCGAACGACCTCGATATCGTCCTTGAAGAGTCGCGCTCGGGTCGCGCCCCGAGGGCGGAGCTGGTCGCGGCGATCATGCAGGGTTTGGGCTTCACGAAGGAACCCGGGCGACACTGGTCAATCGGTGGATGTTTCGTCGAATTCCCAGGTGGCAGCATTGAAGAACCGTTTGACCTCGTGGGCGCTCCGGGGGCCACGCTGCGCGTGTTGAGTGTGGAAGCGATGCTGGTCCAGCGATTGGTGAGCTATCGAGGCACGGGGGCCACCGCCCACGGCATTCAGGCTGCGCTTATTATTCGTGCAATGGGTGATCGTCTTGATATGACGCGGTTCAAGCCGCTCGCCCTGAAGGAAGGCATCGGTCGACACTACAACGCGGTGCGTGCACTTGCACTCGGCACGCCGGCGGTCGCACTCGACGAGCCAACCCTTCGTGATCTGTATTGGGCGCTCAAGCCGATTCGTGTCACCGCCGCAGAGGCGGTCGCAACGGTTACACCAACTCGGGTTCGGCCTGAAACACCGGCGCCTCCGGCGCTGCCCGATGCGGACGTTGTACCACCACCTCTCTCGGACTGAATCATGGACCGCTTGTTCCCATCAAAAGCCGCATACCTCGCCGACCTCGAGCGGCGCCGCGTCGAGCTCGCGCCGATCCTCGAAGGCGTCAACTGGACCGGCGCGACGCGACCCCCGCGCGATCCCGCGGAGCGCGAGTTCTTCGAGCGCAACGGCATCGCGGTCCCGTTCATCGAAACCGACGAACCACCACCTCCGCGCACGACGCGCCCCACGCAAGCGAAGGACGCCTCGCCCGACACGTGACCCCGAGCTACTCCTCTAGCTCGGGGTCTTTCGTGTCGGACTCCCGCTACGCGCGGGATCAGGTCTAGACGCCATCGCGACACCGTCGCGCGCGCATTCTGGAGTCCCGATCACCCGCCACGCCAAGAAGTCGCTGGCGTGGCACCAGCCGTCCGGCGGCGGTCCTGTATGTGGAGCGGACTGCGATGAACGTACAACCGGCGATCATAGAGGTCTGGTGAGCTGGCGCGACCGTTGACGCGGTCCGCGACGTCGCGTGCGTTCACGCTCGGCTCGCGCCTCGAGATGTAGCGTCGCAAGTTCGGCCTCCATCATGGCCGTGCGTTCCGCGTACGAATGCGCACAGACGGCCCCGGTCTCGACGTGGCGGGCGACCACGACGTAGCCATCCTCCATCCGGACGCGCAGGGTCCCGCACGCCGGGCAGTGGTCGATGGTCGCGTGTTCCCATGCATAGTCGATCATAGGCGTGCCTCCGGTTGCGTGAAGAGTCGACGTCGTTGGTGCGCGGGCCCGGCATTCACCGGGCGTCACCGTGGTCGCCCGGCCCGCTGGCCGCGGAGCTACCTCCGCACGTCGTTCCGTGAGAGGTCGTCCGGCGTAATCACGATGCATGCCCGCGGTTCACCGCTCGCGGCGCGCAGGACGGCCCGCTGGGCCGCGGCCTCGATGGCGCGCCGCGCGCCATGCACGCC
>PMYN01000139.1:4274-11716 GCA_003171215.1 Gemmatimonadota bacterium
ACCTCATCGCCCAGCAGCTGGCGTAGCCCCGGGATCAACCCGTGCGATCCCCCGATGCCCACGTACGGAGACCCAGGCTCGGCGTCCGCGTCGGATCCGCAGACGAACCATGCGGGCGAGCGCGGCCACAGCGTCAGGATCGGCGCGGCGGGAACGCCGTGCGTGAGGAGGTGGGCCAGCGCGCGCTGCGTGCCAAGACGATGCGCCCGCTGCGAGTCGTAATCCCAATCGTCCAGCACGCGCAGGGTGTCGAATCCCTCAATGAGCACGATGGTCCCGCTGGACATCCGCCCGTCCGCTGGCTTTGCGACCGTTTGCGCTTGCGTGAGCGTGTGGATATCGGACGCGTCGACGGTCACGAGCGCGGCGTCGGTGGCGGACGCGAGCGTGCGCAGGACGAAGAGGCGCGCCTCCGCGGATCCCCCTGCAAACATCGTGGCCATGGGCTCGACGCCGGAGCCGAGGAGCGCGGCCTTGCTGACCAGCAGCCGGACCAAGGTGGGATGCGCGGGAATCAGTGGCGTCATGGCGGCCAATCCGCTCGCCGCTCGTGCGGTGGCATCGCGGGCGGGCGCTCGCGGGACAGCAGGTTGTGGCCCCGGCGTGTCGAACGCATCGTCGTGCGGTTCTGGCGCGATGCCCGCGTCGTCCAGGACCTGTTGCATGAGCGACTCGATGATCTCTTCGTCGCACACGATGATGGTCGTCTGGAACAGGCGCCGCACGAACGCCGACACGCTTTCGACCGGCGTCCCCCCGATCGCGACGGTGACCGCGCACGGCCTTCGATTATCCGCGAGCAACGACTCGACGAGTGGGGTCGGAAGAATGCGCCGCAGCAGGTGTGTCGCGAGACCGTTCGCGTCCGCGAGCGCATCGATGTCGCCTTCGTGGAGCGAGATCAAGGTCGCGAGGTGAGGGATCACCCGTCCCATCGCCGACGCGTGGATCCGCGGACCGAACATCGCGAGCAGCCAGACGATCGTGTCGTCCCGCTGATTGGGCGCCTCCGCCGCTTCGTGCCGCTTGGCCGCAAGCGCCGCACCAGCGGCCGGGCTGAGGCGCTCGACCGCCTCGCTAAACGCAGGCGAGCTCGCGCGACTCAGTGCGCGGATGGCGTCCAGCCGGGTCGCTCGGCGCAAGCCGCGCCGGAACGCGACAAACCGGGCGGCGAACGCGATGCCCGTGAGGGACGGTTTCGGATCAGACGGTTCGCTGTCGGCCTCGCCGGCCGTGCGTCGTACCTGCAGCTCGCCGACCGTTCGGTCGTGTGGCTGCGGATCGAGGAGGAGGACGGCGAGGTCCTCGATGGAGGTCGGTACCTGTTCGCGACGGCATGAGAAGAACGTGTCCTCCAGGAGGGCATCGGCGACGGGGAGATACTGGACGGTCGCGAGGCCGTTGATGGGTGCGCCGGGCCACGGGACCTCGACGACGAGGGACAGCGAAGAGAAGTCGGACATCGGAGGGAATCCTCTGTGAGGTTTCACCACCGATGCGCGCGCGGAGCTTCGACGCCGGCGCCAAGCACAACGTCCACTCAATCTCCCTTCGGGGTGCAACACCCACCTTCCCCAATCGCATTCGAGCAACCAGCCGATGCTTGATCCTCGTAGTCAGCGTCGTGGGGAACCTCATCGCTGCGGTGACTCTGTTCAGCAGCGGACTGCCGTTGTTCGGGCTCTGGGCGATTCCCGCAACGTTCCTCATTCCCCGGGCAGTCTTTGCTCTCTGCCTAATCCGAGAGCGACATGGAATGATGTACGCAAACCAACCTCGTCTTCTGACTCACCTCTATCGCAAGACGTTTCTTCGATACCATCCTGAAAACTTCATGTTGAGCGGCGATGGTGCAGCGGCAGCGTATCTGCGTGAATCTTTCCAGTTCATTCTTTGGCTCGTGCCTCTGATAGCGCTGGTTGCCTGACGTGGTGCTGGATGAAGAATCGTAACGAGATCTGCGCGGAGGATCATTTGCGATCTCGACGACGTTTCCAACTCCTACCGCCCAAGAGTTCTGGCGTTCCCTGGATTTAGTGGAGACGTTGCTGCTGCAGCGGCGACAGCTCGATCGTGGCTATCGGGTGCAATACGATCAAAAGAGCGCGGACACGCGCTGGCGCTCATATCCGCCCTTCTTTCTCGCCAACGAATCTGAATTCACGTGGCGCGACCTGCGGTCGACTTGGAAGTGTTTGCTCGTCGAATTTGCGCGGCGTCGGATATAACTGCGTCGTCGTAGACTTGCGCTTCATCGGCGACCCAGCAGTCACCGAGCTGGCTCAGGTTTCGTTCTGACCTGACGAAGCCGCCCAGATTGCCGGCCTTCACATTTCCGAAATCCTTCAGCGCCCGAATGCGGTACAGCGTCGTGCCCGCCACGACGATCTGTTGATCCGGCACGAGTTCGTATTTCTTGTCCCCTCGGGTTTGCCGTTCTTACGGCTTGACGGCCTCGCCTTTCCACGGCTCTCCAGGCAACAGTTCGATCAGACGCGAGGAAATGACGGCAGCCTCTCCGGCGGTGTCCCAGGGATTTTCGCGGAGAGCGAGCAGAGGCCCGATATCCGCGTTGAACTCGTGATCGCGGAGCTTGAGGAAAAAATTCTGTTCAAATTGCGCGCGGGAAACTTTTTTGTCTTCCCGCCACATGTATTCAGAGAAGGCAGCGACGACGCGCTTCGGGTCTACAGCAGAATGTTTCAAGGCGACTGCCAGATCGAAAAGGTCCCGCCCCTGTTTCCGTTGGTAGAGCGCCCGCAATTTCGTGCCAAGCAGTTCGTCGAGTTCGTATGTGTGGATGCTGCACGAACCCTCAAACCAGCGTGAATCCACCGCGAAAGGAATTTCCTTCAGACCGAAGACCGAAAAATGCTCGCGCGTGTTTGTCTCAATTTTCAATCGCAGTGGCACCGGCGGGGCGTCCTCTGAATTGATCTTGTAAGCGAAAGTGATGCGCCCCTCCGTCTGCTTCCACTGCGGTTTGCCCAGCCACGGATCGAGCACGTCGCGCAGGGCGTTCATCATCGGGCCAGCCGCCTCGGCCCGCGTCTGAACGAGGTCGATGTCCTCGGAATAACGCGCCGCAGGCTTCAGGTGAAGCTTGTACAATGCCGTTCCGCCGCGGAACGCGAGAGCATCGTGCAACAGCGGGTTCGAAAAAATATCGACGAGAGCTCGGCTGATGATGAGGTCCTGCTCGACCTGAAAATCTTGTGGCCACGGCGCCTGTTCACGCCATTCAAGGATGAAGTCGCGCGGGATCACAGATCGACCTCCACCTTCGCGTTCGCATAAATTCTCCAGCCGGCGTGTCGCGACGTTTTGCTGTACGGCGCGCCCGGCACGAGAGGAACCGGCTCATGCGCGCGCGCGCGCACAAGCTTCTTCAGATTCTCCGTCTTGTCCGCAGCACCGACCTGATCGAGCACATAGCCAAGACGCTGAAGCCAGGGGACGGGGGCCATCGTCGCAGCCAGAGCGAGCTTCTTGGGGTCGATCCGTTCTGCAAGTTCAGCAAGCACCGTCGCCACCTGACTTAGGCCTCCGGAGTGGCGCTGATATCCGATGAGGTCGATCGCCGTGGCTTCAGGTGTCGAGACCGCGATGGAGCCGCGTGGCGTGTTGAGTTTCTGCACGGGCACACGGGCGACACCCTTCCGTACAATAAATTCGACGCGGACGCCGCCGCAGACAATTCGCCGTTTCGGTTTTTCGACGAATACCTGAAACTCCATCGGACGCTGATGTGCAGCGCCATGATATTGCGCCGCCGTCAGAAGCCCCGCGTAGTAAGGGAGCTTCAGACGCTTCATCAGGTCGGGAATGAACTGATCGGCTGGCAGACACCCCAGCGACCGATACTCAGGCGGCACGATGAGGTAGAAGCCTCGGGCAGGTGAAACGACGCGTTTTTGACGCGCGAGTCGGCCCAGTGCTACCTTCAACGCGGGCCGAGAAATGCCGAGCGCTTGAAGAGCTTCTGACGTGCTGAAGCTGTACCGGCTGCTCGATGCCAGGCGGTCCAGGAAGTCGCGAATGTTTAGCCGTCTTGATACCGGTTTCATTCTCCTAAGATAACACTTTTAGTTACCTTACGCAAACGATTCAGGTATTAGCGCCTAGATAGCCCTGGGCGCAATCGCGGAGACTCAATAACGATCAGTTATCGCCTCTACGGTCAATAACCTTTGGATATTGGGTCGCGAGCTCACATCGCAGATATCGAGGTCGTCACGCCCATCAACAACATGCGATTCACGTTGACCCACCGAGACGCGCGTAACTTCGAACTGAATCGCCCCGGGATTGCCGGAGGCTCCAATCTCTGAGAGGGTGGAGTTAGAGCGCGTTTCGTAACCGCGTGGGGTAGTTCCAGCAGATCAGAGCGCAACCGAGATGCAGAACGTCGAGGTAGTGGCTCGCGCGGCAGTCGTAGCGCGTGCGCACGCGACACACGCGGCGGCACGTTCGCATGTCATCGCCCTGTTCAGCGTGAGCTCTGGCGGGACGGCGACGCGGCCGGCCAGGGCCTCGGCGTTTGAGCAGGTTGAAACGCTCGCTACGGGTTCGTCCCGTATGTCATCAAGTGCGCCAACTTCAAGTCGAGAAGTACGCCCTTGTCGCCGTTGGTAAAGACTACGAATCCATTCTGTTGTTTGCGGAAGAACATGAATCCGCCCGTGAAATTGCCGTTCCGCACTTCTTGCGGGCGGTGTCCGGTGGCACGCGCCGTCTGCTAGGACTCACTCCGAGCGGATGGATTCTGTCGAACCGGTGTCCGTTGCCAACCCTTCCGCGCGAGCGGCCGTGACACGCACCGTTTCGGTTGTCTGTTCGGCGTACGCCTCCGACGCCCTGAGACACGTCGCGAGGAACGTGGTCAGCGGCCCGACGTCTTCGTCTACGCTCGCCGCCTCGAGTGCGGCGAAATACTCGGTGCGACGCTCGACCGGGATGACGGTCCACGAGTAGCCGCCAGAGGCGAGCATCGTATTCATCAGAAAGCGCCCGATGCGGCCGTTTCCATCCATGTATGGGTGGATGAAAACGAAGCCGACGTGTCCGAGCACCGCGCGCACCGCCGCGCTTGGCTCTTGTCGAAGTTGGTCGAACAAGGCGGGCATCATGTCCCGCACGGCCTCGGCCGATGGCGGCACGTGCCGCGCATTCGCGATATACAGTTGATGCGCGCGGTAGCCCGCGAGATCCGTGGGCTGGAGCACTCCGGCCTCGACGCTTGGCGCGAAGAGCGCACGAAACCACGTACCGTGATCGCGCCACGCCACGTCGCCGGCAGACGCGCCGGCGAGCACACGGCCGATGCTATCGCTCACGGACTGAAACGCGCGCCAATACCCCTGGGCAGCCATCGCGTTTCGCATGTCCGCATCCACCGCATCGACGTCGGGTCGCCACGCGCCGCTCGCGACTTTCGCGATCAGCGCGTCCGTGACGCGATAGCCCTCGATGGACAAGGAGTGGTACGCATCCGTCGTGTAGACGGCGTTTACGCGCGCCAGGTAGGCGTCCGCATCGGACGGGAGTCCCGGCTCCGGCGGAAACGCATCCAACACCGCGTTGCGCATGTGCGCCCACATCAACTCGAGGCGCTGGACGTAGGGTGACGCGTCGCGCGTTCGCGTGATCGGCACGGGGACGGTCGCGAACGGATTCCTCTCGGTGACCGTATGACCCGCCGCGCGCAGCGTCGCGAGGATCTCGTCGGCGAGATCTGCCCGACCTGTCGCGCGGAACGCACCGGCGAGCCGGCCCGCGATCACACTGTGGGCGCCAGCCAACAGTTCGCGGCAGAGGTCGGACACATCGGAGACGCGCGCCAGGACAATCTGCGCGTCCGTGGGCGCGCGCTCGAAGAACGTCGGCGAGACGCGCACGAGCGCCGCAGACAGGGTCAATATGCGCAGATCCTTGACGCGCTCTACGCGCGCTTCTGCCGAGAAATCCTTCGCCCGGTAGTCGAGCAGTGAGCAGCCGTCCGGGAGCGCCAGCACGTTGTTGGTCCCTGCCGGTGTGTGCACGATCACGTGATTGGGCAGCCGGGTCCCCCCGGCGTGCACCATCAGCGACAGGGCCGGGTCTACGTGCCACGCCGTACCGAATCGTGCCTCACAGTACGCCGCGACGAATTCGCGCATGGCCGCATTCCACGGAGTCGTGTCGCCCGGCATCGCGCCGGGTCGTGCGGGGATGTACCAGCCTCTGGTGACGCGGCGCAGGAACCCGCTATGTACGAGCGTCGTTCGCGCACGCGCCGTGAAATCGGCGGTTCTGTAGACGCCTTCGCCCCGCCGCTGCCGGGCCTGGAGTTCGCGCAGGGCCTCGGCAAGGCGTCGCTGGGCTGGACTTGTGCGTGGCGTCGTCACGAGCTGGCTCGTTGGTTCGATAGTTCGACAGTGGGCCAGTGTGGGCTCCGCTTATCCTAAACTAGTCCGAACGCACACGCAATGGCTAGTCTGAATGAAAATATGATAGATAGTCCGAACGCGCACGCTCCAGATAGTCGGAACGCTCAAACCAATACCTTCCCGGCCGACGGCGACATCGGAAGGATGGTGTCAGCGACGTTCCAGTCGTTGTCGTACCGGAGCGAGCGCCGACGTGGACCGAACCAGACCAGCCCTCTTGAGCGCTGAGGGGCGAACGTCGTGAGGAGGTTCGGCGCGATGCTGGCAATGAGATAGGCCAGTCTGGTCGATGTCGCCGTCGGTCGGCCTGTGAGTTCTCTCCGCAACGCATCTGGGGTGACGGCCTCGGTCAGGGCCGGTAGTATTTCCAAGACGGCCCCCCAACTCCGCACCTGCGTCGGTCGATGCGCAATGTGCACGAGGATCGTGGCCGGCTGGTGCACCGGGAGCCCGTCAATCAGAGTTGTGGGCAGCCGCCACTCGTAGCGAACAACGCGCATGCGTTGCACCAGCCCGCGCGGTGGTTTGCTCCGTGGGGCTACAGCCACTTCTGGTCGGTCAGGACCGCGATCTGCAATGTTGAGCATCGCCACGGCGGAACCTAAGGCGACGGCCGCCTTCAGGGTGTCGGAATCAGCAAGCGCCGCGCGAAGCGGCTGCAGGGGATCTCCGGATGGATACCGCCCGGCCCGGCTCCCTGGAACGAACTCGTACACGCCGCGCACGCCGGTTGAAGCAATCCATCCTTGAGCTTTCAGGTCCCTCACGAGGTGGGGCAATGCTGGCTTGGTGTCATTCTTGGCTCGTAGTTTCCCCAAATGCTGGCGTGTGACTAAACGCGCCTTCTCAAGCTCAAGTTCCTCGACGATCGCTGCCAGTGATGGCGTGATTTTTCGAGTCATATTTCACCATTTATGCTATTATTTGGCATTATTGACTATAAATGACAGACAGCAGCGGAATCAAACAAATTCTTTCATTCATGGCCGGATACTTTTATTTGTGGCCTGATTG
>PMYN01000001.1 GCA_003171215.1 Gemmatimonadota bacterium
CAAAGGCAATCTGCAGGCGGTAACTCCATACATCGAGAATCAAATGCTGGCCGCGAAGATGCTAGCGGCGTCATCGTCAACTAATGTGACTGTGAAGTTGGCCCAGGCCGCCGACCTTCTCGAATCCGCACGAACGTTTGTGGAGGAACAGGCCGCACAACACAAAGAGTGGCAGGCTTGGGCGTTGCGGTCGCAACTGGATGAGTTGTTGGCTTTTCTGTATCTCGGTATGCAGGGCTACGAGGGCCGAGCCGTCGAAGCGTTCGAGCGTCTTGATGCTGCATCTCGTAACGACGACACCGCCACAGAGAGACAATGGGAGCGCAGGCTTGGCTACGCGAACGCACTGACCCACTCCGCCCGCGCAAGCCGTCGCAACTTGTCCTCGGGCCTTGCGACCGCGCGACGCGTTCGGGCGGCGAATTTGCTTAAAGATGCGACGACCGGAGTTTCAGTGTTCGGACTCGACGGTAGCATTCGTCCGCAGCGTCGCACACGGCATTTCGTCCTTCAAATCAATACGGTTGTTGCACTGCACGACCTCGCACAGGAAAAGTTCTCCGCCGGCGAATACAAGGATGCGCGGGACCTGCTTACTCAGGAGGCAACGATTCTGGCAGCGTTACGAGAAAGACTGAGCAACGAGCCGCCGCTGGCGCCCGTGCTAGGTAGCGATGCCGGTAGCATTTCGACGCAGATTAAGTTGAATGACGCGCGCAGGAGCTTTCTGCTCGGCAGAACGATGATCCAGTGTGACCCAGGGTTTTCCGAGGCAGGTATGATCGGGAACGCGAGGTCGGCACTGGAAAGCGCGCGAGGGAACAGTGCCACCTTCGATTGTCGGATCGACCTAGTGCTTGGCGAGATGTATCTCGCCGCGGCCCTCGCCACGCAAGGTCTCGACGTCTTGAGCCATTACGAGAATGCCGTTCGGTTCTTTGAACTCGCGACTACGCGGGACGCACCAACTCTGCGCAGCGAAACTGTCAGAGCGCTTGCCGACGTGTATGCACGGCGCAGTTTTGTTCTTCGGAAAGCGAAGAGTTCAAAGTAGATCGTCCGATCCGCCAAATACAAACTCGATGTCGATGGGAATATCCGCGAGCGTACGGCGAATGCCTTCGATTTCGTGCGGCATTGAACCGAGCTCATTGATAAGCCGCGCGGCCGCCTCGTAATCCCCGTGTGTTGCGATCCGCTGTACATCGCCGGCAAGTCGTGCGACCTCCCGATGTACACCCGAGACGTCTACCGAAAGGCGCCTATCGGACCCAAGTTTGACGGCGCCCGATCGCAACAAATGGGAAAGAGTTATCGCGGCACCTTTGCTATAGCTGTCGCCTGACCCGAACCTCAGCGAGCGAATGCCATTCGCGACGAATGTTACCGCCGCCGCGGCTCGCATATCGGCGCCAAAAACGCCACGCGTCGTCAGCAGATCAAGCGTCACCATCGCGACGAGGTCGGCGCGGCACTCGTCGATCGTTGAATAGTGCTCACGGAGCGATTCGTTGATCGTGGTGCCCGTCTTCGCTCCGTTTTGCAAGACATAGTCCGTCGCCATCGCGTGTGCTAGCTCGTGAAGAAGCGTGTGCTCAAGAAACGCATCCTCGCGGACAAGGCTGACCTGATCGGTTCTGAGTACTCGCTCCGCAATCGGTTTGAGGATTGGGTCGAACTTAGCGCTAATCACGTTGCGAAAGAGCAGCAAGCGAGCGCCGACTCGTGAGCGAATGCCCTCGTCGTTCGGAAGTGTAGCCGCGATTGCTTTGCCCCCGACGTTCGTCATGCCAGCGGCGAAGACAACATCGAAGATTCCGACTGCGAGGCGCCGATGATACGTGGCGGGCGCCATCGCACCGGGAAGCCGACTATCGACGTCACCCGCGACTGCCTGGAGGTCGTCTAATCGACGCGTCATTGGGTGACGTATGAGCACCGTCATCTCGAATGACGCCTTCAGTCCAAGAAGGTCGTCATCGTACACCTCGTAAGGTCCGATGGCGATGTCGATTGGACCGCTCTCGTTTCTTATCCACAGCGTCTCACTAGCATCCAAGGACTCAGTGACGAGGTCCGACGCGCGAGCCTTCAGGAAGTGACGAAATGTCTCATCGCTCGCGAGCTTGGCCGCCTCGCTCAGCTTGTTCGCGACGGCTTTGAGTTCTACGCGATACGTCTCCGCGTACGGTACCGCGATCAAGCGACCCGCCCTGCGACGAATCAGCGTCGTATGGCTTAGGAACGAAGTCCGGTCTTCGGGATGCCGCGCGAGGTGGCGTTCAAAGTCCTCCCGCGAGAGATTCGGCGGGTATAGTCCGCCGCCCGGCGGTCTACGCTCGCTTCCAAGGAATGGACGGTCGTCGTCGAAGCTATCCCAAGGTCCAAAGTTCAACTGAACCAGTCGACTTACGTCCGCCGAACCCTCACAGTGTGCATCGGCAAGCACCCTCTCTAGCGACGAATCCGCGCCCGAGCGCTGCTTCCAATAGATGCGGTCAATCCAAGGACCGGCTTCAGCGAGCCTCTGGAGCGCGCTCCGATCACGATCGTCTATGTCGTCGAGCGACACATCCAACCGCACCGACGCGAATCGGCTGAGCAGTTCTTTGACGTGCTCGGGATCGGGGATTCGGTTGGTTCGGGAGCTCGAGCGCGTCAAGTTTGTTTCGCCTCTCGTACTTTCAAGATCGGAACCGCAATCATCAGTGTTGCTAGGCCCGAGCGCGATGCGATGCGCCGAATTGTGCGCAACGCACGCTCGCCCATCGAATATCCGCCAGTGGCCACAGCCATCAGAGACAAGCCCATTTCACCTAAACTTTTCGGAAGTGCTCATCCTAGCGTCGGCAGGTTACGTGTGCCCTGGCTCGCCTTCGTCTCTGCGTCATGGAATCTAGCACCTCAGCAGCGCGGGCAACGGTCTGAGGCTCGGAGGTTCACTGACAGACCCCAGACCTCGAACTGCGCCACCATCTGCCCCAGATGGGTCAGTTGTGCCAGCGCGATGCGCAACTCAGCGTCCCGGAGGCAGCCCGAGCCAAGTTGCAATGCTCTTTGCAGTACGATTCGCCGCGCGCTTCACCGGATCATCACCAAGATGGGCATAGCGCTCAGTCGTGGCGACTCGCTTGTGTCCGAGCAGCGATCGTACGACAAGGAGTGATTCTCCGCCCGTCGCCGGAACCGAAGCGAACGAGTGCCGCAGGTCGTGTATGCGAAGATCTTTGAGCTGTGCCGCGTGGCGCACTGCGTGCCAAAGTCGTTTGATATCCTTCAGGTGCTCGCCCGGAATCCCGCCGGGGATCACGTACGGGTTGCCCTGGATTCTCGGCAACGATGCCAGCACCGCTGCGGCACTCTGACCGAGAGGCCGAACACTCTTTCCCGTCTTGGTATCTGACAGCCGCAGATATCCTCTTTCGAGATCAACGGAGTCCCAGGTCAACGAGAGGATCTCACCCTCACGACAGCCGGTCAGGGCCAAGAGACGGATCGCCGCAACGCCGAACGGGTTGGCAGGAATGGGTTGACCTGCGTTCTTTGGCCGGTGCTTCGCATTCGCTTCCTTCGGCGGCTTCCTGCGATGTTCGGGCGCTGGCGGCAAGCCTTCCGACTCCGCTCGCGTTAGGGACGCTCCCAACCGACGAAACTCGTCCGCGGTGAGAAAGCGTTCACGCGGCTGCTCCGGAAAGAACTCGACGCCGTGCGCAGGATTGTCGTGCCGAGCGCGGATTCCTTCGTTGGATGCAAAAGTGAAGAATGCGCCGAGCATGGCTGCCACTCGGTTTGCATGATACGGAGTCTTGTGCAGAGATCGATGGAATCGCCGAACATCTGTAAGCGTGAGCGCAACGACCTTCTTGTTCCCGAAGGTTGGCAGGACATGTCTTTCCCACATCCTCTTGTAGTCGGCCGCCGTCGATGGCTTCCGGCGCCGTTCGACATCCTCCATGTAAGCGGGGTAGAGTTCACGCATCGTCAGCTCCGCCCGTTGCGCACGTTTGGCTTCCGCCGGGTCGCTTCCCGAGCTGATCGCCGACAACTGTTGGAGAGCATCGGTTCGTGCCTTCTCTACGGTCATCGGCCCAAACATCCCGAGCGTGTGCCGTCTAAACTGGCGTCCTCCACGGGGCCGGTAGCCGACGACGAACATCTTGCGGCGATGCACTTTGCCCTCGCCATCGACGCGCTCCGTGACACGGACGCCGAAGCCCTTCAGTTTCGTGTCCCACACGAAATAGTCGCAGCTGGATGTGTACTTGAGTGCGTCGAGAACTCGCTTCGTGAGGTTGGCGGTCGCCATAGTCGTCGGAGCCGAAATTTTCGTAGGAAGCCGATAGGAAGCCAGCGGATATCAATCTATGGAAATGTCGGGAAATGCCAAGTAAAGACCATTCTCCCAGAGTGATGCTACCGCTGGGGTTAGGGTAGTCCAGGAATCGAGGGGAACCCTATTCCTCGTGAATGGGGTTCAGGGGGTCGCGGGTTCGAATCCCGCCGTCCCGATTTCAAGAACGGGAGACCTGGCTCGGCCG
>PMYN01000059.1:0-19394 GCA_003171215.1 Gemmatimonadota bacterium
CGGCGATCCAGTCGACGACGGCGTGGCCCTGCTTGCGGAACTCTTCCGGTGTCACGGCAAACCCTCGCGAAAACGAGTCATCCCGCACCTATGATAACTGCGCGGCGGCGGTGGCGGCGTTATGTTCTTGCCCATGCGCCTGATCTCGGTCATGACCCCCTGCTTCAACGAAGAGGGAAACGTTCGCGAGATGTACGAGGCGGTGAAGGCCGTGTTCGCGGGACTGCCGCAGTACCGCTACGAGCACATTTTCATCGACAACGGGTCGAAGGACCGCACGGCGATCATCCTGCGCGAACTTGCCACAACGGACAAGAACGTGAAGGTGATCCTCAATGCGCGGAACTTCGGCCACGTGCGGTCGGGGTACTACGCGCTCCTGCAGTCGCACGGCGACGCGGTCATCGCGCTGGCGTGCGACTTCCAGGACCCGCCCGAGCTGATCCCGGAGTTCCTCAAGCGCTGGGAGGCCGGCTCGAAGGTGGTGCTCGGCGTCAAGGAGTCCGCCGAAGAGAGCGGCCTGTTCTACGCCCTGCGCGACCGTTACTACCGCACGCTCGCGCGCATCGCGGACATCGAGCTCGTGCGGCAGTTCACCGGCTTCGGCTGCTACGACCAGTCGGTGATCGAGTCGCTGCGCAAGATCGACGACCCGTATCCGTACTTCCGCGGGCTGATCGCCGAGATCGGGCACGAGCCGTCGCTGGTGCCCTTCCGCCAGCCGCAACGCAAGCGCGGAATCTCGTCGCAGAACTTCTACACGCTGTACGACCTCGCGTTTCTCGGAATCGTGAACCACTCGAAGGTTCCGCTGCGCCTGGCGACGATGTCGGGTTTCGCGCTCGCGATCCTGAGCCTCCTCACCGCCTTTGGCTATCTGGCCGCAAAGCTGTTGTTCTGGAACCAGTTCTCGCTGGGCATCGCACCAATCCTCATCGGGTTCTTCTTCCTCACCGCCGTGCAGCTCTTCTTCATCGGAATCGTCGGTGAGTACATCGGCGCGATCTACACCCAGGTGCGGCACCATCCGCACGTGTTCGAGAAGGACCGGATCAACTTTTGACGGCTGCCCCGCTCGCCTGGCTGCGTTCATTCGCCGGCGACGCGGGCGTTCGGGCTACGGCGGTGGCGCGTGTGATCGCGCTTGCCGGCGCGCCGGTCACCCTGTATCTCGCCGCAACCCGCCTCCCACCCAACGAGCAGGGCTGGTATTTCGTCGCGATCAACATCGTGGCGTTCGCGCAATTGTGCGAGCTCGGGCTCGGGACGATCATCGTGCAGTTCGCGAGCCACGAGTGGCCGCGCCTGCGTTGGGGGCGCGGCGGCGGGCTCGAGGGTGATCCCAGCGCCCGCGATTCGATCGCCGCGCTGCTCGTCACCGCGACTCGCTGGTTCGGCGTGGCGGCGCTCGTCCTCTTTGCCGTTGCCGGGATCGGCGGCGCGCTGATTTTTGGAGGGAACCTCGGCGGATCGCGCCTCGGGTTCGCGGTGTTCTGGTGCGGTTTCGTTTCGCTCACCGCGCTGTACCTGCTCGCGATTCCGTTCATCTGCGTCTCGGAGGGGTGCGGCGACCTCCTCGCCGTGCAGCGCATGCGCGGGTGGCAGGCGGCGGCAATCCTGCTCGCGCTCTGGACCGGGATCATCGCGTCAGGTCCGCTGACCGCGGCGTGGCTCGCGGCCGCCGCGCAATTGATCGTGGCGGTTGTCTGGCTGTTCGCCAGGCATCGCGGGCTGCTGCGCGCGCCGCGCACGGCGCCTGCGCTCCTGGTGTCCGGCGTTCGGGGCCTCGCGGCTCGCTATCGCGCCGAGCAGTCGCGCAGCGCCCGGCTCTGGATCGCGCTCTGGGTGACGCCGCAACTGCTCGCGCCGGTTCTGCTCCGGATGCGCGGCGGCGACGAGGCGGGCCGGCTTGGCGTGACGCTCGCCGTCGCCACCGCGCCGCTCACACTGGCGATCGCGTGGCTGCACGGACGCTATCCGTCGTTCGGGGCGATGGTCGCGGAGGGAAGGGTTCGCGAGTTCGATGCACTCGCGCGGCGTGCGACCGTGGAGGCTGCGAGCGTGTTCGTCGCCACGTGCGTGATGCTCACGGGCGTCGTGTTGCTGCTGCCGCATGTGCTCCCTGCCCTCGCGATGCGATTTCTTCCGCCGGTTTCATTGCTCGCGCTGATGGCCGGCAACCTGGCCGGACTGCTGCTGCAGGCGATGGCCGGATGGCTTCGCGCGTTCCGCGATGAGGGTATCGCGGCACCGATCGTCGGCGGCGCCACGGCGGTCGTGATCGCGAGCGCCGTCGCGGGGACGCTCGGCGGGGCGCAGCTCATGTCGGCGGTGTTCGCCGCGTCGAGCGTGCTTATCGCGGTGCCGCTGGCAGGGGTTCATTTTCTGCGCGTGCGGCGGGAGCGGCTGAGCGAGACTTAAGAAGCAATCCTACCGCCAGCGCGTACGCCCCAAGCGCGAGCCAGTTCAGCGCGCTGATGCCGAACATCATCGAACTGTACTCGAGCACGCCTCCAGCCACGCCGCCCAGGATGTTGAACGCGAGGGCGCTGGTGGGCTCCGCTTGCAGAGCGAACGTTTGCGAGAAGATCATGCTGCCGAACAGGACCGGAAGTCCCACCGACGCCGCGGCGATCAGCCAGCGCAATCCCGGTACGGCGGTGACGAGTTCGGTGCCCGGCACAATAGTCGCGATGGTGAGCAGGACGGCAACCGCCGCCAGACAGCGGACCACAGACGGGGCGCGCCCTCGGGCGGCGAGGACGGTGCCGATGAGCGCGACAATGAGGATCGAGGCGATCACGGCGAGATTGACGATCCAGGTCGAACCGAACAACAGCGACATCGCCGTGATGCCCTTGGTCTCGAGCAGGAGAAATCCGACGCCGAGGAAGAACATCGACCAGTTCGGTGCGCGCATTGCCGCGCCGCCGGCGGCGGTGCCGACGAGCAACAAACTCAGCACCAGGACGGCAATGAGCGCGACGACATAGTGCTGCGGGAGTCCACGCGCCAGCATGTACGGGAAGGGCCAGTCGTCCTTGGAGAGCTCGATCGGCGTACGGAGTACCGGGGAAACGACGGCGCCGGTCGTGTCGCGTGCTCCGCCGCCGGCGATGAACGTGTGATTGAAGAGGAAGTCGTTTTCGCTGATCTCGCGCGGCGGCGAGCCGAACGCGAGGTCGAGCAATTGGTAGAGCCGCGCGGCGATGTACTCGTACCCAGAGAGATGGTAGAGGACGATCGATCCGCCCGGCCTGAGCGCCGCGCGCGCCGCACGGAATGATTCCAGGGTGTAGACGAAGTTGTCGAGGCGCACCGCGCTCATCCCGGAGAGAAGCGACTGGCTGTCGAGCGTTCCGAAGGTGATGACGTCGTACTTGCGGGGCGGCGCGCGCAGAAAGGCGCGCGCGTCCGTCACGAAGAGCTGGACGCGCGGGTCGTCGTACGGGTGCTGCGGATGCGCGATCTTCCCGATGCTCGCGATGACGGGATCGATCTCCACCGCGTCCACGTGGCGCGCGCCCAGCCGCAGCAGCGTCGCGATGTCGTTGCCGGTGCCGGCGCCGACCACGAGCGCGGTGTCGATTTTTCCGACGATTCGATAGGGCCGCTCGTACGCCATGCGAGCCGTTCGCCGGACGTTCGAACCATCCGCGCGATCGAAGTCGACGATCTCCTGATGAAGCGCGCCGTTGACATAGAGGTCGATATTGCCGGGCGTGCCGGCCGGCTTCACGAGGATGCGATAGTACGGCGACCAATACTCCAGCGCGCCCTCGCGCGTCCAGTGCACCGCTACGAGCGACCACGCCGCGGCCACGGTCATCGCCAGCGCCAGCGCCCGCCGACTCCAGACGAGCGCAATCCAGACGGCGAGTGCCAGCGCGAACCAGATGGTCGGCTCTGTCCTGAGCTGGCTCAGTCCCGCGAACGCGCCGACTCCGATCAGACTGCCGGCAAGATCCGCACTGTACGCCGTGAGCGGAGCGAGCTGCGCGAAGCGGTCCCCGAGCAGCGCTCCGAGAGGAATGAAAACGATCGTCGTGAGAGCGAACAGCGCGATCACCGCCACGTTGATCGAGACGTGCCGCGGAAGATCCGAGGCGGACGTGTAGCCCCAGAGGTACTCGCTCGCGTGCGGCGGCACGTCGATCGGCACGATCGCCAGAAACGCGACGAGCCCCGTGAGCAGCATGAGCGCCGGGACGCCGATCCAGAGCAGCTGGTCTACGTTCCGGCGCCGCAGCATTCCTGTCCCCATTCCGAGGAACGTCGCGAGGAGCACGAAGTTCACGTAGAAGCCGAAGACGCGGACGTACGCCGCGATGTAGCGGATCAGCGCAAGTTCGAGGAAGAGAATGAGCGCGGCTGTCGCCGCGATGGGAATTGCGCGCCTGATCATCTGACCGCCGGTTGCGAGGGTTGGCCTGCGTCCGCTTGCAGCCCGTACGCGACCGCATCAAATCCCGACTGCGCATGCGCCCGCAGATGTAGCGAGTATCCCGCATCCAGAGCCGCGATCCACTCCGCAATGCTCCATAGATGCTCGCACCGATGATACGCGCACACCGCGAGCCGCGGCCGCGTGCGCAGGATCAGCGCGCGTGCTCCATCGAGCGCGTCGGGCTCGGTACCGCCGATATCGAGCTTGATCTCCGTCGGCGACGCCGCGCCGATGACCGCATCCAGCGCGCAGACCGCGACATCGATCGTTCCGCCGGTGCCGGCGCCGAGCGAGCTCGCCTCGCCGCCGGCCGCGGCGAACTGCGCGGTCCCCATGTGCGCACCGAGTGCCGCGCGCAGGAGTTCGTGCTCCGCGGTGGGGCCGCCCGGCGCATTCCACCACTTCACCAGCGCCGAGAAGTTGTCGGGGTCGGGCTCGAAGCCCCAATAGTACTCCACCGGCACCCCGGCCAGGTGCCATGCGCGCATCGAGTCGCCGTCGAAGGCGCCGCCGTCGATGAATCGCGCGGCACCATCCGGCGCGGGCAAATCCGCGGGCCGGTATGGCACGCCGCCAACCGGATTCGGCAGGAGCGCCGGATCGCCCGTAAGACGATAGGCGAGCAGCTGCGCGTACTGTGCACGGCTCGAATCGTCCCCCCAACGCGCGAGCCCCTCGCGCATCGCGTCCTCGTGAGAGCGCAGTTGGTCCTGTGACACGAGCCAGTAGCGATCGCCGAGCTCCGATGCGAAGCGCGCATGCAGCTCGACGAAATCGATGATCCGCACGGCGCCGCTCGCCCGCATCGCGGCGTGAATCGCGTGGGGATCCGACTCACGGTTGAATGCGGCGACCACGACCGGCATCGACGCTTCGTGCGTGGTGCCGGGCGGCACGACGGGAATCCCGTCCATCGACCGCAGTTGAAGGGCGCGCGCGTCGATCATGCGATCGACCACGACCCCGCGCGACCCGAGCAGCGTCGCCACTTGACGCCCCACGTTCCCCGCGCCGTACACCGCGACGTGCATGCCTCGCGTCAGCTCGGGAGCCGGGTCCTCGGCGAGCGTCCGGCTTGCGAGCGAGTGCTCGAAGAGGTCGCGAGCGAGATCGTCGCGCGGCACGGTCACGTCATTTGCCCTTGCGATCAGCCTGGGCGTACGCGACCATCGGCACGAGCATGTTCGACGCCAGCTCCGCCTCGGACAGGAACGGGAACATGTCCTCGAGCGGCGCCGTCACCATCGTGCCGTCGGGGAGCCGCTTCGACGACACGCGCGGGCTGAACGGCTGCGTGGCATCGAGCACCACCTCGCACACCGCGGGCCCGTCGTGCGCGAGGGTCGCGCGGATCGCGGCGTCGAGGTCGGCGTTGCGCGTCACGCGCTCGAACGGGAGGTCGAACCCGGCGGCGAGCTTCCCGAAATCCGGGAACGTGACGCCGCTCTCCGGTCCTGCACCGACCGGATTGCCGGGAAAGAAGTTCTCCTGCGTCAGGCGGATCGAGAGATATCCGTTGTTGTTGAAGATGAACAGCTTCACCGGCAGCGAATGCCCCCGCAGTGTTTGCAGTTCCTGGAGGTTCAGCATGATGCTGCCGTCGCCGGCGATGCACATGACGCGGCCGCGGCCGTGCGCCACGCACGCGCCGATCGCCGCGGGAAGGTCGAAGCCCATCGGCGCGCAGCCGGAGTCGGAGAAGAGGCGTTGTCCCGCGCGCAGCCGCGCCGACTGGAACGTCGCGATGCACGCGGTGCCGTCGCCGGTGACGATCACATCGTCGTCGGCCAGTGCCCTCGACAGCGCGTCGCCGAAGCAATACGGGTTCACGCCGTTCTCGTGCGTCCAGTATTCGGGCAGCACCACCGGATACTTCGCCTTGCGCTCCGCGCACCAGGCGACCCACGCGCGGTGCTTGGGCGTGGCGCCTGGCCAAGCGGCAGCGAGCAGTCCGCGAATCACGTCGCCCGCGTCCGCGTGCACGCCGACCGCCGGCTTGATGGTCGGCTTCCTGAGCTCGGCCGCATCGATGTCCACCACGATGAGTTCCGCGGCCCGGGCGAAGTTCTGCCACGCGTAGCTGATCTGCCTGATGTTCAGGCGGCAGCCGAGCACGAGCACGCAGTCGGAGTTCTGGACCGCGAAGTTCCCGGGGCGATCGCCGATCGTGCCCGGACGGCCTGCGAACAGCGGATGATCGGTGGCGATCAGGTCGTGGGCGTTGAATCCCGTGACGACCGGGATACCGAGCCGCTCGACAAGATTCGAGAAGTCACCGGCCGCGCCGGAGAGCCGGACTCCTGCGCCTGCATAAATCACCGGGCGCTCGGCGCGCGCCAGCCGCGCGGCAATATCGGCCACGGCCGCCGCGAGCGGTGAGCCCGCGAGTGGAGCGGGATCGGCCGGCGACGCTGTGAATCCCTTCATCGATGTCTCGTCGACCATCGCGGCCTGCACGTCCACCGGAATATCGATCCACACCGGGCCCGGCCGGCCGGAGGTCGCTTCGTGCAGCGCACGCTCGAGGTGGTAGCGGATCGTCGCGGGATCGGTGACGCACACGGCGTACTTCGTAACGGGCCGCGCCATCGCGATGATGTCCACTTCCTGGTCGCCGAGCTGCCGCAGCGGCAGCGCGTACGACGACATCATCGTCTCGCGCTTCACCTGTCCCGACACGACGATCATCGGCAGCGAATCGACGAAGGCGCCGAACACGCCGGTGAGCGCGTTCGTGCCGCCGGGTCCCGTCGTCACCTGCACGAGCGCGGGACGATTGAGCAACCGCGCGTAGGCCTGCGCGGCCATCGCGCATGCCTGCTCGTGATGGTTCGGCAGCCAGCGCATTCCCTCGCAGCGGCCGACGGCGTCGTTGAGGTGCATCGCGCCGCCGCCGGTGACGATGAACGTGTCGGTGACGCCGCACTGCACGAGCGTGCGCATGACGTAATCTGCGAGCCTGATCATTGAGCGCCGGGATCGAGACGGATGACGGGATTGGCGAGGCCGCGCGCGGCGATGGCGGCGGCGATCTCGCCGCCGTGCAGCAGCGACCCGATCACAATCGGAATTTTCGGCCACGCGCGCAATGCGTCGGGTGGCACGACGGGCGCGCCGGAGATGGTGCGGCCGTAGTGCATGGGGTTGGAGTCGGTGAACGCGCGGATGCGCGCCCCGCCGAGCGGCGTTTCCGCGAGGAGGATCGCGGTCGTCTGGCCGGTGCCCCAGACGATGATCTCCTTCGACGGGATGCCGAGTTCCTCGCAGCGCGCGATGACGCGCGCCAGGAGCATGTGCGAGGCCGTCACGTAATGCGAGAGCGCCATGCGCAGCGAACGGTCGGGCGGGATCTCCTCCACCGCTTCACCCGGCTTCGGCAGTTCGGCAAGGACCCACGCGCACGGGTAGCGCGTGTTGGGCGACGACGCGATCGCCTTCGCGCCGAACGCGACCACCTTCCAGCCGTGCGACGCGAAGAGACGCCTCAGCGTGCCCACCGAGAAATGATTGATGTGCTCGGTGTTGAAGTCGAGAAAGGGCGCGACGAGATACTCGGCGTACTGCGACGCGTTCGGGACTTCCGCGTAGACGCGGCCGCCCGCACTCATGATCGTCTTGAGTCCGTCGATCGCGGCACCCACGTCGCGCACGTGCTCGAGCACATGGGACAATACGACAAGCCCCACGGGCTGGAGTTTCTCCGGCAGGGCGAACAACGAGCCCACGCATCCTCGCACTCCGGGGATCGCAGCCGTTGCCTCCGCGCACGCCGGCGCGGGGTCGATGCCCGTGAGGTTCGTGTAGCCGAGCTTCGCGAGCCAGCGCAGCAGTCCGCCGGCGCCGCATCCGACGTCCGCGATGTGTGTCGACTTGTCAGGCGTGAACGACGCGAGCGCGCGCGCCGTTTCCTCGAGACGCTGGTCGTCCCATGCTTGCGCCCCGCCGCCGGTGCCGGTCGCGGCGTCCGCGTACTTCGACGCGTCGCGGTAGAAACGGTCGTACTCCGCCTGGTCGGGGAGCGGCGTCGCGTACGCGGCGCCGCAGATGCCGCACGTGACCACCGTGTAGCCCCACGCGAGCGGATGGCCGTCCGGCAGCACGAAACTGCGGTGATGCAGCGGCTCGCCGGCGAACGCACCGCAGACCGGACAGGGGCGCTCCGCGTCGCGCGTCGCAGGGGCAGGCACCGCTAGAGTCCGCGTCCCTCTATCACTTTCCGCAGCTCGGGCGTGCGCGAGTACGGGTTGTCGAAGAGTTCGATGCGGATCGGCGCGTCCTTCGCTACCGGCTTCACGAGCAGGTCGCCGTCGATCAGCTCGCGGCTCGAGAGCTGGCCCTTCTGCAGCGGCACGGCGAGGTAGTAGTCGTCGCGCGTGAGGCGCGCGCCGGCCGGGATGTCGCGCTTCGCGTAGACGCCGCGGACGAGCGCGTCGAGATACTCGATCTCCTTTCGCGGCAGCGTCCGGCGCGTCTCGCTGGATCCGCCGCAGAGCGCCTTCGCGCGGTTGAAAGCGGAGAACCAGTCGCTCACGTCCTGCGGCGTCGAGCAGTAGGGAGACAGCGTCTTGTCCGGCGTCACGATGTCGACGTGCCGCTCGAACGTGCGTGCGCCCTTCGCATATACGACGAGCATCGTGTCGTGGATCTCCGGCGACTTCTCGTGCCCCGACCATCCGATCGTGTGCGTCGGGTAGCGCTTCCTCAGGAAGTCGATCTGGTTGAGCTCGAGTTCCTCGCCCTCCGATGGATACAGCGACACGCAGTGGTTGATCGCGATGGGTATCGAGCGGTTCCCGAAGAAGGTCACCATCGCGTCCATGTCCTTCACCGACGCGCCGCCGGTGGAGGCGATCACCGGCTTGCGCGTTTTCGCGATCTTCTCGAGCAGCGTCCAGTCGGTGATGTCGGAGCTCGCGATCTTGATGATGTCGATGCCCACCTCCACGCAGAGATCCACGCTGCGCTCGTCGAACGGCGTCGCCATCCGGATGCAGTTGTTGCGGCGCGTCTCCTCCACGAGCGCGCCGTAGTCCTCGTCGCTCATCTTCGTGTCCACGGTCTTCTTCACGTACCGGATGTCCTGCCGGTCGCGGAAGTCCTTGTGGATGAAGTGGTCCACGTCGCGGAACTGCAGCTTCATCGCGCAGCGCATGTTGTGATAGCGCGCGATGGTCGAGAATTCACGGATGATGCGAAGCCCGCGCTCGAGCGATCCCCAATGGTTGTTGGCGACCTCGAGTACGAAAAGCTCGTCGAAAATATTGCGCTCGATCACGGCGACCTCTCCTCTTTCCGTTGCAGCTTGCCAGAATGCCTCACTCCTCTTGCCATAGCAGCTTGCCAGAGTGCCTCACTCCTCACTCCTCACCCTCATGAAGCCCACCACCGCGCAGTCCTCACGATCGCGTCGTTCAACGGCATCGTCTCCTCAAGGCCGAGCTCGGCGCGAACACGCGAGAGATCCGGAACGTGCCAGTGCGCGCGCGCACCGGGACTCGGAACTGCCGCGATCTCCACGCTGCCCCCGAGCAACGCGGCCACGCGGTGCGCCAGCTCACCGATCGTCACCGCGTGCGCGGACCCCACGTTGTAGACCCGGCCGGCCGCGCCCTTCAGCAGGAGCGTCCAGAGCCACACCACCATGTCGCCCGAGTAAAGATAGCTGCGTACGGGAGTGCCGTCGCCGCTCACGATGACCGGGCCGCCGCGCATTGCGGCGCCGAGGAAATTCCCGAACGCGAACGCCGAATCAAGCGGAAGCCAGGGGCCGCAGAGCGCGAATCCCCGCGCGAACACGATCGCGGGGGCGTCCGGTTGCCCGGCGGCGAGCAGCAGCGCCTGCTCCGCCTCGCGCTTGGCGCGCGCAAGCCGGTCGGCCGGACCGTCGCCCTGCGGCTCGCCCGGATCGTCCTCGGCGATCGGTTTCGACGGCGCAAAATGCGCGCCGCATACCGAGCCGGAGCTGAGCTGCAGCACGCGACGGGCGCCGCCAGCCGCGCCGGCCGCGAAGACGCGCGTGGATCCCTCGACGACCATTCGCGCGATGCCATTGGGATCGTCCGCGATCTCGCCCGGTGACGCGGTGTTCGCTGCGTGGATCGCGAGGTCGATGGCACCGGGGGGCATCGCGAAGTGATGGATGTCGCCGGGAATCACCTCGAGCCACGGGGCGTCCTTGGTCCACGGGAGCCGTGCGCGCAGGCTCGCTGGATTTCGCGCCGGCGCGACGACGCGCACGTCGACACCGGTGCGCGACCGCGCGTGCCTCACGGACTCGAGCATATGCGTGCCGACGAACCCCGTCGCGCCGGTGAGCAGCAGTCGCGCGCCGTTCAGCTCCGTCCAGATCGATCGCGTGCGATCGAGGACGGCGTCGAGGTCCTGATCGAGTATGCCCGTCAGCAGAAGTCTCTGTACCAGGCGATCGTGCGGTCGAGTCCTTCGTCGAGCGTGAATTGCGGCGCCCATCCGAGCATGCGGCGCGCCTTCGCCGCGCTGAGCCATTGGTGCTGGATCTCGTTGCGGGCCTCGGCGCGCACGTCGGGCTCGAGCGGCGACTTCATGCGCTCGAGGATTTTCTGCGCGAGCGTGAGCACGTCGACCTGTAGTTCGTTGGAGAAGTTGAACGCCTCGCCGCGCAGCTCGGGCCGCGCGTGCAGCGCCTGTGCGAGCTGCATGTACGCGGCGGCGCCGTCCTCCACGTAGAAATAGTCGCGGATCAGCGTGCCGTCGGAGCGGATCACCGGGCGCTCGTTCTTCAGCGCCGACCGGATCGTGCCGGGAATGAGCCGATTCCAGTTGAGGTCACCGCCGCCGTAGAAGTTTCCACAGCGCGTGATGGCCACCGGCACGCCGAAGGTCACGGCGTACATCTTCGCGATGAGATCGGCGCACGACTTGCTCACGTCGTACGGATGCTCGCCCTGCAGCGCGGCGTCCTCGTCGTACGGAAGTTCCTCGTGATCGCCGTACGCCTTGTCGCTCGACGCGATGATCACGGCCTTCGTGAGCGGGCTTCGCCGCGCGGCCTCGAGCAGCGCCCACGTGCCGCGGATGTTGGTGTCGAGCGTCGAGACCGGATTCCGGTTGGCGACGCCGACGATCGTCTGCGCGGCGAGATGGAAGACGGTGTCGATCTCGTATTCGCCGAGCGAGCGCTCGAGCACGACCTGGTCGCGCACGTCGCCGCGCACGATGGTCACCTTCTTCAGCCAGTCGGCGGTGAGCAGCGTGCTCCGCGGCACCCAGTCGCGCACGAGCGCGGTCACGCTCGCGCCTTCCTCGACGAGTCGGCGCACGAGCCAGCCGCCGAGCAGCCCAGTCGCGCCGGTGACGAACACCGGCCGGTCGTGCCAGTGCGAGTTCTTCTTCTTCGCGCTCATTTCCAGGTCTTCCAGGGCGGTGAACCGCCGGCCCACAGCGATTCGAGATTGCGGAGGTCGCGCAGGGTGTCCATCGGCTGCCAGAACCCTTCGTGGCGGAACGCGCGCAGCTGGCCCTCCGCGGCGAGCCGTTCGAGCGGCTCCTTCTCCCAGAGCGTCGTGTCGCCGGCGATGTACTCGAGGACCTGCGGCTGCAGCACGAAGAAGCCGCCGTTGATCCACCCCTCGCTCGCCTGGTTCTTCTCGGCGAAGTATCGCACTTCGTCGCCAGCGAGCTCGAGTCCGCCGAATCGCGCGGGGGGCCGCACGGCCGTCACGGTCGCGAGTTTCCCGTGCGCCTTGTGGAACTCGATGAGCTTGCCGATGTCCACGTCGCTCACGCCGTCGCCGTAGGTGAGGCAGAACGGCTCCTTGCCGATCCAGTCGCGCAACTTCCTCAGGCGGCCGCCGGTCTGGGTCTCGAGGCCGGTGTCGATCAGGTCGATCGTCCAGTCCTCACGCGGTTCGCCGTGTGTCCTGGTCTTGCCGTCGGCGAGGTGCACGGTGAGGTCGCGCGCCACCGCGTGGTATGAGAGGAAGTACGAGCGCACCATCTCGGCCTTGTAGCCGAGGGCGAGCACGAACTCGTTGAGCCCGTGCGCGGCGTAGAGGTGCATGATGTGCCACAGCATCGGCCGGCCGCCGACTTCGACCATCGGCTTCGGGCGCGTGGAGGTCTCCTCCGACAACCTCGTGCCGAGCCCGCCGGCCAGGATCACAACCTTCATCGCGCCTCCTGAATCAGCATGCTGGGCGTGTCGTCCGTGCACTCGTCATCGATGCTCCCCTGAAGCTAGCACCGGCGCGTCACGTCGTACCAGATGACGGGCGGTGACGGTGACGCCGCGCGCCGTATACCGCGCGGAGTCCGCGTCGGCGTAATCGTGATGAAGCTTCTGCACCGCGAGCGTGTCGCCGTCATTGGGCTGCTCCACCAGCCACAGCTCCAGCGGCTGCCGCTCGCGCAGGGCGGCGATCATGGCCTCGTCGGCGTAGTCCGGCGTCATGCTACCGGCCCCGGGCGCAACGCGCTCGAACGTGCGCGCATCGAGCGGCGCCCAGAGTCCCCAGCGGTTGAACCGCGGAAAGACGATCGTCGTCCGCGTCGTGGGCTTCATCGCGGCGTACATGGCGTTGAGCGCCCAGTGGAAGCCGGTGAACTGCAGGTTGTAGCAGAGGTGGTCGGCGTCCGTCACGCGAAAATCGTGCGCGATGCTCGACACGTCGTACGCGGAGGACTCGCCGAGCGAGAGCGTTCCGAAGAGCCGGCGCGACACGGGATCCCATGACGCGTGGTTCGCCGACAGCAGCACCGCGCCCGTCGCAGCGAGCGCGAAGCGGCGAACGCGCGGCCCCGTGCCCAGGCGTACGAGTGACACGAATCCCGCCAGCAGGAGCAGGGGCGCAAGCACCACGAAGTATCGCGGGAAACTCCAGGTCCGGTACACGGTGAGCAGGTAGACGAGCGTCGCCGTCAGTGCGGCCAGATAGCCGGCGAGCTTCACGTCCACTCCCGGCACGCCGCGGTCGCCGGCCCTTCCCATGGCGCGGGCCGTGCCGACCGCGACGTCGACGAGGATCACCGTCGTCGGGATCCACGCGAATCCGAGCACGAAGATGATCGCCGCGTAGCTGCGCAGGATCACGTCATCGAAGTCGAACCAGTGCATCCCCTCGACCGGACGTTCGTGAATGCCGAGGTTCCAGACCGCGTACGACTGTTGCGTCGCGGACCACCAGGCGAGGAACGCGGCGAATGCCACAAGCGGCAGCAGAGCGGGCACGGCCTCGCGGGCGATGGCCTTTGCACGATCGATGTGGTGTCCCTTCTCGTCCGTCGCGCGAAAGAGCAGGTGCAGCCCGAGCGCCACGAAATAGATGAGCGCCCCCGTTTCCTTCGAGAAGCACAGCATCAGCCCCGCGGCCGCGGCCAGCCAATACCGCCGGTACACGAGACACGCGAGCGACATCGCGAAGAACACGTAGACGCCGAAATCGCTGTTGAGCTGGATGAGCGTCGCCGACAGCAGCGGATGAATCGCGAGGATCGTCACGATCAGCGCGCGCTCCACCCAGAGATGCTCGCCGGGAATGAGCCGCCGAAGGATCGCCCCGAACGCCGCGAGCGCCGCCATCGCGAGCGCGAGGTTCATCGCGACGATCGCCGCCACGTTGCCCGGCCGCGGAAGCTGCGTGAGCGCGAGCAGTCCCATATAGAGCTGCGACTGGTGCCCGCCGCAGCGGAGGGAGTGCACGTCGATGCCGCTCCTCGCCGCGTCCACCACGCACTGCAGGTAGACGTTCCCGTCCCAGATGGGAACGAAGGCCCGCTCCGGCCACACGAGCATCACGAGCAGCGCCGCCGGAATCACGCCCCACCAGCGCCGCAGGACGCTCACGGAGCGATGAGCTCGAGATGGTGGGCGACGAGCAGGTGGCCGCGCGCGATGCTCCGCGTCACGCCGATCTCCCGGTACAGCGGCTTGAGCGACTCGAGCGATGTGTCGTGGTCCGGGCGGTACGTGAACTCCAGGAACCACACATCGTGCGGCCGCTGCGGCGACGCGAGCAGGTCGACGTCGTCCCAGTATCGCGGCACGATCACGCCCTGCTGGCTCATCGTGCGCTCACGCGTGAACGCGTCGAGCTGGCTCCAGATGTTCCAGCGCGCCACGCGCGACGTCGCGAACGCCGTCGAGTCCATCGGTTGCAGCGCATGGAACAGCGCGTTCTGCACGTGGTGGTAGCCGGTGAACTGCAGGTTGTACACGATTTCGTCGCGGCCCGGCCCCGCGTACTCCCCCGTGATCGACGACATGCGGTACATGTCGCGCTGGCCGATGGAGAACGTGCCATACACCGCACGCGACACCGGATCCGACGAGCGGTACGCCGCGAACAGGAACAGTGCACCGATCGCGGCCATCGCCGCATAGCGCACGCGAGTGCGGGCGCCAAGACGCAGCATGGCGGCGAACGCGAGGATCACGAGCAGCGGGTAGATCAGTGCGAAGTAGCGCAGGTTGCTCCACGTCCGGAACGACGTGAGCAGGTACGTGAGCGCCGCGGCGAGAACGCTCAGGTATGCGAGCCGTGCGGGATCCGCGCCCGGCACGATCCGCTTCGGCAGCCGGCGCGCCATGCGCACTCCTGCCGCGAGCAGATCCGCGCCGATGACCGCCGACACCACCCACATGAACCCGAGCAGAAAAATGCCCGCCGCGTAGCTCCGGAAGATCGGCTCGCTCAAGTCGAAGAACCGGAATCCGTCGATCGTCCCCTTCTGCCAGGTGTGCTTCCACACCGCCGCCTGCGCGTGCGTCGCATTCCACCAGAGCACGTGCGCACCGAACAGCGCGACGGGGAGCGCGGTGATCCACATCGGCAGCACGCGTTTCACGCGCTCGGCCGGCGTTCCCGGCGGCGACACCCGGAACAGCACGTCGAGCCCCACCATCAGCACGTACGCGAGTACGCCGGTCTCCTTCGAGAAACAGAGCAGCACGCCGGCGAGCGCCGTCCATCCGAAGCGTCCGCTCAGCAGCGCCGCCAGCGCGACGAAGAAGAACACGTACACGCCGAAGTCCACGTTCACCTGCAGGAGCGTCGAGAGCACCACGGGATGCACGGCGCACAGGAACGTGACGAGGTCGAGCTGCCGCGCCACCAGGGGATCCGGAAACACGCGCGCGAGCACCACGCGGATCGACGCCAGCGCGAGCAGGCCGAGGAGCACATTGGTGAGATGGAGCGCCGCGATGTCGCCGAACCGCAGCAGCTGCGACGCGGCGAGGAACACGATGTACCCCTGCGACGGATGTCCGGCGCAGCGCAGCGACTCCATCGACAGGCCCGCGATGCCGTTTTTCGCCGCCTCGATCGCGCAGTTCGCGTAGACCCGTCCGTCCCAGATCGGCACGTAGTGCAGTTCCGGCAGCAGGATCGCGATGAAGACCAGTGCGATCGCCACGAACGTGGCGATTCGTTCGCGTCGTTCTGGAGTCACGGCCTCGCCTCATAGAACGTTCCCGTCGCCTCAACGAACACGTACGCGGTGCGGCCGTTGGCCAGCGCGTAGAGCCGCAAGTTGTCGACGCCGCGATCATGCACGATCCAGCTCTCCGCGTCCTGCAGCATGCCGCGGTTCTCCACGAGCGCGATGTCGATGTCGCGCCGCGGTGCGTAGCGAACGAACACGACGTTGGGCTTCTTCGGCAGTTTCGCGACTCCTTCACGAAACAGCCTGGTTTCGGCGGACATCCGGCTCAGCCTGCCGCGCGCCACGGCCACGTCGGTCACGAGCAAGCCGATTAGTCCGAGTCCCACCGCAGGCCCCGCCCACCCCGGCGCAGCGTTCGATCGCACACTTCCCAGGAGGCGTGCCGTGCCGACCGCCGCCGTGAACGCGAGAACAGGCGTCACCTCGAGATAGTAGAGGAGCCAGTCGGATGTTTGCGCCTGCAAGAGATACGCCGCGACGAGCAGCCCGCTCGTGCCGAGCGCGAACCAGCCCATCGCACCGATTCTCCAGAGCCCGAACACGAACGCAAGAAGAAACGGCAGCCGCCAACCACCGAACACACCGTACAGCAGGTGCACGGTACGGAGGAGCGCGGTCACCCACTCCGGCGTGACGACCTGGTCCCTCTTGAGTTCGCGTAGGCGTGACCGCATCCGCTCCATCTCTGGCGGCAGCACGCGCTGCGGCGGCGTGCTGTCCACCGTGTAGCCGGGTACGTCGAACGGCAGGTACTGCCGCGTGTAGAGCGCGAGTGGCGTCGTCCTCCAGCTCCCCGTGGTCGCCGCGCTCCAGAGCGGAAGAACGCCGAGCACCAGCGTACCCGCCGCGACGCCGATCACGAGTTGGCGCCACCGTTTCGTCGCCACGACGTCTCGGAGCACCACCACGGCAACGGGAATCGCGAATACGAACATCGTGGCCGGGCGCGTGATGGCTCCCCATCCGATGGACAGCGCGAGCACGACCATCCATCGCGCGCGTCGCGTCGCCCTCCATTCCAGCAGCGCCCACCAGGCCAGAAGCCAGCAGAACGACGTCGTCGTCTCGGAGAAATATGCCGCACGAAACCGAAGATTCGCGGACGTGCCGAGCCAGAGCACCCACGTGAGCGCGCCCGCACCGTTCCCCGCCACCCGGCGAGCGAGCGCGAACACGAGGGCGCCCGTCGCGCCGGCGATCAGCAGCGGCATCAGCGCGGGCAACCCGAGCGCGAATCCCGGCGCGATCATCATCGCGTAACCCGGCGGGTACTTGGCCGCGAATACCGGCCTGACCAGCACGTAGAACTGCTCGAAGAACTCCGGCACAGGCGGGGACGCGACGCTCCAGTGCAGATGGGCGTACTGATCCGCCTGCAGCCAGTACGCCCACTCGTCGTGGATCACCGGCACCGGGCTCAGCGATCCCCACACCGCGAACACTGCGAGCGCGGCGAGCACGCCGGCCGCGAGCACCGGTCGCCAGCCATCGAGCGCACGCCGCTCCGCCGCCGGCGGCGGGGTCATTTCTCCCCCTCGTGATAGACCATCTCGAGGTTCACGTCCCACATCGCCGAGTCGTCGACGTTGCCCGCGATGATGTTGTCCACCGCCATCATCGCGGTGAGCATCGAGTGATCCTGGTTGTTGTAGCGGTGCATGCCGTTCCGCCCGACGCAGAAGAGGTTCGGGATCGCCGTGACGAACCGCCGGACCTCGTCGAGCCGCTCGTACGTCCCGAAATACGCCGGATAGGCCTTGGGCATGCGCAGCACGCAGCCGTCGAGCACGTCGGACTGCAGCGCGAACCCGATCGTCTCCAGTTCGCGCGCCGCCAGTTTCACGAGTTCGTCGTCGCGCGACTTCCAGAGCGCGTCGCCCTCGTCCACGAAATATTCGAGCCCGATCCAGACCGTACGCGCGCGATCGGCCACGAGGTACGGACTCCAGTTGTTGAACAGCTGGATGCGTCCCACCTGCACCCCGGCGTCCTGCACGTAGATCCAATTGTCCTCCACCATCGGCTTCGCCTTCCCGCCGCGCACGCTCACGTGGAGTTTCTCGAGCAGCAGCCCCACGGTGAGGAAATCGCGGTAGCGCAGGCCGCGCGCGACGTCGAGCACCGGCGGCGGCGGCGGCGGCGTCAGCTGTTCCATCAGCTCGCGCACGGGCATGGTCGAGATGAAATAGTCGCAGGCTATTTCCTCACTCGTACCTGTCACTTCGTCCGTGACGGTCACGCTCGTCACGCGCCCGCCCGTCATGTGCACTCCATCCACCCGGGTGCCGTAGCGGATCTCGCCGCCGGCCTCAGTGACCTGCTCGGCGACCGTCTCCCACATCTGTCCGGGCCCGAACTTGGGGTAGAAGAACCGGGTGATGAGCGAGGTCTCGCGCTCCTCCTGCTTCTTCTTGAAATCGCTCGACAGCAGGTCCTTCAGCGCGTGCGTCAGCGCCCGCGTCAGCGAAAGCCCCTTCACACGCTGCGCTCCCCAGTCCGCGCGGATCTCCCCGCACGGCACGCCCCACACCTTCTCGGTGTAGCCGCGAAAGAACGTCTCGTACAGCCGCTCGCCGAACCGGTTGATGAAGAACGCGTCGAGATACGTCTCGTCGCGCCGCGGGAAGAGCTGCGCCTTGATGTAACTCAGCCCGATCAGCGCGGTGTTCACGAGCCCCAGGCGCCACGCCACCGACAGCGTTATGCCGATCGGATAGGGAAAGAAATTGCGGCCGAAATAGATGCGCGAAAGGCGCGGACGCTGCAGCATCACGCGATCCTCGCTCTCGGGATCCGGCGCCGGCCGTCGCGTCTCGCGCACCTTCGGCCCCGGCGCCCCCCTCGGCGCGAGCGACTGAAGCGAAACCTCGTCGGCGTATTCCACCTCGAGTTGTCGCTCCAGCTCGTCGGCCGCGGGCTTCCCCTGCAGCGGCAGCTTCGAGAACCACCATCGCATCACGCGGTCGCTTTTCGAGAAGAAGCGATGGCCGCCGATGTCGATCCGGTTTCCCTTGTACGCGAACGTTTGCGCGATGCCGCCGGTCGCGTGCGTGCGCTCGAACACCAGCGGAACGATGTCGGTGCGCGCGAGCAGTTCCCAGGCAGTGGTCAGGCCCGCCGGGCCGGCGCCGGCGATCACCGCCACTTTGCCGCCGGGGTCGCCGAGCGTACCGGAAACTTCGTTCCGGTCGAACCGTACGTTTCCTGCGTGCCCTGGCATTGTCGTATATTCGGAGCGCGCAGCACGCCATACAAGGGAGCATATGACCGAAACCGCCCTGGATATTCGCGGGATCACCAAGCGCTATGGCGATTTCACCGCCGTGCGCAGCCTCTCGCTGGCTGTCCCGAAGGGTTCCGTGTACGGACTCCTCGGCCCGAACGGCGCCGGCAAGACGACGTCCATCCGGATGATCCTCAACATCATCGCGCCCGACGAAGGGACGATCACGCTGTTCGGTCTCCCCAACACCGACCAGTCGGTCCTCGACCGCATCGGATACCTCCCGGAGGAGCGCGGCCTCTA
>PMYN01000059.1:19413-36226 GCA_003171215.1 Gemmatimonadota bacterium
GAGCTCTCGCGCGGCATGCAGCAGAAGGTGCAGTTCATCGGCACGCTGCTGCACGATCCCGAGCTCGTGATCCTCGACGAGCCGTTCAGCGGCCTCGACCCGATCAACGCGCAGGCGCTGAAGGACACGGTCGTCGACCTGAGGAAACGGGGCAAGACGGTGATCTTCTCCACGCACCTCATGGACAACGCGGAGCGCCTCTGCGATTCGGTGTGCATCATCGCGCGCGGCGACAAGGTGCTCGACGGCACCGTGGCCGCGGTGAAGCAGGAGCACGGCGGCAACAACGTCGCGCTGGCGCTCGCCGAGGGCGGCGCCGACCTCGTGCACCGCGTGCTCAGCGACCACAAGATGGTCGAGCGCGTCGACGATTCGAACCGGTTCTTCGAGATCTCGCTCCAGAAGGACGCCGACCCGCAGGCCCTGCTCCGCCGGCTCATCGAGGCGGGAGCGAAGGTGCAGCGGTTCGAACTCGTGCAGCCTTCGCTGCACCAGATCTTCCTCGAGAAAGTCGGCGCCACCGGCGTCGAAGTGGGGATGTCAGGCCATGGATAAGCTGTGGGTGGTCATCAAGCGCGAGTACCTCGAGCGCGTGCGATCGAAGTGGTTCATCTTCACGACCATCTTCGGGCCCGTATTCTTCGCCGCCATCACGATCCTGCCGGGATACATGACGGTGAAGGGCATGAAGGATCAGCGGGTTTCGAGCATCCGCATTCTCGACGCGACCGGCACCGGGCTCGGGCACCGCGTGGCGGCGCGCCTCGCGAGTCGGAGGGATACCGCGCCGGTCTCTCCCCTTCAGGGGCGCGGCGCGCAGGCCGCGACCGAGGCGATCCCGAGCGAAGTGGAGGACATCAACCCGCCCAAGCTCGCCATGGCGGAGTCGGTCGCGACGAAGGCCGTGATCGACAAGATCAATCCGGGCTATCTCGTCCTGGACTCCGCGACGCTCACGAAGGGCACCGCCCGCTACGCCGGACGGAACGCGTCGGCGGTCGGGCAGATGGAGCTGATGCAGGAAGCGATTCGCCAATCGATGATTGCCTCGCGTCTCGAGGGCGCCGGCATCAAGTCCGAACGCATCGACTCGCTCATCCGCGTGAAGGTGGACCTCTCGAGCGTCCGGCTCGACGAGCGCGGGCGCGGCGAGAGCGGGATCGTGAACTTCATCTTCGGGTTCATCGTCGCGTTCATGCTGTACATGATGATCATGCTCTACGGACAGAACGTCATGCGCGGCGTGCTCGAGGAAAAGATGACGCGCGTCGCCGAGGTCGTCATGGCGAGCGTGAAGCCCGACATCCTGCTGGCCGGGAAGATCCTCGGCGTGGGCGCGGTCGGCCTCACGCAGCAGATCGTCTGGTTCGGGAGCGCCGCCGCATTCATCACGTACGGCGCGGTCATGGCGAAGGCGATGGGGATTCCCGAGATGAAGAACTTCACCTTCCCCACGATCTCTCCGCTGCTGTTCGTGTCGCTGATGCTGTTCTTCGTGCTCGGCTACGTGCTCTACTCCTCCATGTTCGCCGCGGTCGGAGCGATGGTCGGGAGCCAGGAGGAAGTGCAGCAGGCGGCCCAGCCGGTCGTGCTCCTGCTCATCGCGAGCATCATCTTCATCCAGCCGATCATGCTCAATCCGTCGAGTACGCTCGCGGTCGCGATGAGCGTCATCCCGTTCACGGCGCCGGTGATCATGCCGCTGCGCATGACGGCGATCCAGGTTCCGCCGCTCGAACTGATCGGCTCGCTGATGGGACTGGGGCTCACCTGCTGGCTCGCGATCTGGGCGTCCGCGCGCATCTACCGCATCGGACTGCTGATGACGGGCAAGCGGCCGAATCTCAAGGAGTTGGTGCGCTGGATCAAGTACGCGTAGACAAGCGACGGGACGAACGGCGACGAGCGAGGGGCTTTCCAACGGCGACGAGCGACGGGTGAGAGGCGACTTGGCGAAGAGCGACGTGTGAGAAGTAAGGAGACCGTCTCCTCACCCCCTCACGCGTCGCTCTTCGCCAGGTCGCCGCTCACCCGTCGCCCGTCGCCGTTCGTCCCGTCGCTCGTCGCCGTTACTTCCCCCGAGTGGCCAGAATCAGCGCTTCCATGTGCGACAGGTACCGCTCGAGCGCCTTCCTGCCCGCAGCGGTGAGCTTGTACTCCGTCTTCGGCACGCGCCCGTCGAACGACTTGGTGCACGCGAGATAGCCGGCGTCCTCGAGCTTTCGCGCGTGCACGCTCACGTTGCCATCCGACGTGTGCAGCAGCTGCTTGAGCTCGTTGAACGTGAGCCGCTCGTTCACGGCCAGCGCGCTCACGATGCCGAGGCGAATGCGTTCGTGAATGATCTTGTCGAGCGCCGGTGCCATCGACTCGTCGCCCTTGTGCGCGCGCAGCCCGGATGGAGTCGCCCGCGCCGCGCGCTCGGCGCGGCGGGCAGCCGCTGACGAAGATTGCTTAGCCACCGTAGTGCCTCGTGATCTGGTATCCGAACGAGAGATGCAGGCCGCCGAAACCGGCCGCGAGAATGAGTTGCTGCGCCTGCACCGGAACCGCGAAACAGAGCGCGCCGAGCCCGAGAAATGCGCACCCCATGATCGGGACCGGCCGCACGGAGAACGCTCCGCCTGCCGTGACTGCGGCGCCGTAGAGCGAGAGCCAGGTGCCCGGGAGGAGCGCAGACTGTCCGGTCGCGACGAATGCGACCGTGAGCACGGCGCCCGCGACGAGCGCCGGGGCGAAGGCGAGGGCGAAGCGGCGAGCCGGTCCGTCCACGAGCGACTGGCCGGCCCGTTTGGCCTTGCGGCGGATCGTGATCCAGGAGACCGCACCGGCAAGGACCGCGGCCGCGATCCAGACGGCGAGAAACCGACGCGGGTCCGTGGCGAGCATGAGCGGCGAAGCGGCCGCGGACGCCGCGAGCCCGAGCGCGCCGACGGCGATCATGCCGGCGCCCGACACGCTGGTGAAGGCGCCGGCGTGCGCCACCGCGTCGCGGATGAACCGGAGATCGTCGGCCGCGCGATCGCTGAGCGCCATTGGCATCGGTGAAACGTGGCGTGGCGATCGCGCCGTCACAAGTACTTTATCTCTTCAAGTAGAACGCCTTCGGCCGGTCAGACCGCCGACGTTTCCTTGGCGCAATACTTGTCGAACGCCGCCGCCATGTCCACCGCGATCTCGTCGGCCGAGCGTCCCTCGATCTGATGGCGCTCGAGCATGAAGACGATCCGGCCGTCCTTGAACATCGCGATCTGCGGCGAGCTCGGCGCGTAGCCGGTGAAGTAGCCGCGGGCCTGGCGCGTGGCGTCGGCGTCCTGTCCCGCGAACACGGTGTAGAGATGGTCGGGGCGCACCGCGTGCTGCAGCGCGGCGGCGACCGCCGGGCGGGCGTTGCGGGCCGCACAGCCGCACACGGAGTTCACCACGACCAGCGAGGTGCCCTGCCGCTCCTTCAGTTTCGCGTCGACTTCAGCGGCGGTGCGCAGCTCTTCCACTCCGAGCTGCGTCAGTTCCTGCCGCATCGGCGCGACAAAGCGTTCGTCGTACATCATCGGATTCGTTCTCCCGTGTGTCGTCACTCGTCTCGCGCGAGCGTCAGGATGGCGGCCTGCGGCACCACGAGATATCGCTCGTCGTCGAACGTGATCTCGACCGCCGCCTTCCGGAAAAAGAGCGCGTAGTCGCCGACACGCGCCTGCATTGGAACATAGCGGGTGTCCTTCGCTCCCGAGATCCTCCACGGCTCATCGAGGTGGTCCTCGACGGTCGGCAGCGGCTGCCCGGGTCCGGTCGCGACGACGGTTCCGCCCTGCACGGCCTGGCTATCCGCGGCCGTCGCGGGCAGGTAGAGCCCGACTTTCGTGCGCTCCTCGCCCTCCTCGACGCGGATCAGNNGCCCGCTGGATTCGCACCGCCATCGACGATCGCTGTTCCGCCACGAGCAGGATTCTCCGAATGATCGACACGACCACCGCGAGCACTATCACGAACAGCAGGATGCCGACGAGCCGCAAGATCAGCGTGCGAATGCTCGTGGGAAGCCAGTCGGCGAGCTCCGCGCGGTCGGCGCCGAGCGGCTCGAGTCCGAGCGTGGTGAGGGCGAGGCTCATGAGGATCTCGGTGCCGGCCTCGAGCAGCGCGAACACCGGTGCCCGCCACATCCAATGCCGGAGCGTGTAGTTCCCCAGATGGACGGTGACCATCAGGAAGAGAAAGACCATGCCGATGAGGAACGTCCCGCCGACCCACGCCCAGCTGTCGGGCGCGCCGTGCGTCAGCACGTACGAGCGCCAGAGGCGCAACAGCACGCCGGTGAGCAGCGCCATGTACGGGAGCGAGAGCGAGAGGCGCCTGAGCGGCCGCGGCTCCTCGAGCTTCCAGGCGACGGTCTTTCGGGGGAAGAACTCTGCGGGCATCGATGGGAACATTACACGGCGCGGAGGCAAGCGAACAGCGCACGTGTCTGATGGCTTCCGGCTTCCGGCTACTTACCGATCTGCGCCCCGATCCAGCGCAGGCTCTCGCCCACGTGCGAGCGCCAATAGGGCCAGTCGTGCTTCCCGGGCCATTCGTGATACACGATGGGCACGCCCTGCTGATCGGCCTTCCACCTGAAGGCGCGGTTCTCGTTCACGAGGCCGTCCTCGGTGCCGCAATCCGCGAAGAGTGCCGGAACCGATGCTCGCCCCTTCTTCGCGACGAGCCGTTCGAGGCGGCGGCCGGGATCGCGCGACCACCAGGCCGCGGTATCGCGGCCGAACGCCGGCGCGATGAGCGGCCACATCCGTCCCCACCCTTTTTCGAGCGAGGCGCCGTCCGCTGCCCACTGCGGATTTCCGTCGAACGGCGCGGGTCCCATATAGAGCGGAGCGAGCACACCGGAGTGCGACGCAGCCGCCGCAAACAGTTCGGGATACTCGAACGCGAGCGACATCGTGCCGTAGCCACCCATCGAGAGGCCGGCGATCGCGCGGTGCTGCCGGTCCGCCCGCGTGCGGTACTTCCTGTCCGCGAACTGTACGACGTCGCGCACGATGTAGTCGTCGTAGTGTTGCCAGGGCACGCAGTACGTGTCGGCCTTCTCGCGCGCCGGCGCCGACTTGCGGCACGCCTCGATCGTGACGAGAGAGTTCCAGGTGGTGTACCAGCCATCGTCACCGTCGGGCATCACGACGATCATCTCCGGCCCGCCGGCCATGACGAGGGAATCCATCACGTCGTTCAGGTGCCCGCTCCTGGTCCAGTCGAGTTCGCTGCCGGCGAGGCCGTGCAGGTAGTAGGCAACCGGATAGCGACGTGCAGCAGCGTTCGCGTACGACGGCGGGAGATAGACGACCACGGCCTTCTTCGCGCCCAGCGCCTGCGACCAGAGCGTGTCGGTGACGACCGACCCGTGGATCGAATCGGTGACGACCGGCTCAGGTCGCGAGTGGGCGGCGACGCTGAGCGCCAGCAGGAGTGCCGCGATCACGTCATTTCACGACGGCGATGCACTCGATTTCGGTGCGCGCATTGTTCGCGAGACCTGTGGTGCCGAAGGCGCTGCGCGCGGGGAACTTCCCTGCCGTGAACATCGTCCGGTACACGTCGTTCATCGCGGGCCACTCCTTCATGTCGGCGAGGAAGACGGTGCACTTCACGACATGCTCCATGTCGGAGCCGTTGGCGTCGAGGACGGTCTTGATGTTGGTGAGGGCCTGCCTGGTCTCGGGTCCGATGCCGCCGTCGACAAGCTTGCCCTTATCGGTGCCGAGCTGGCCCGCGAGGTAGAGCATGTTGCCCACCCTCACTGCCGGGGAGAAGGGAGCGGTGCTCTGAGGATTGGTGGTGAGGAACTGGGGGGCCTGGGCTAGTGCCACGGCCGGGGCGAAAATGACTGCGGCTGCGGAGATGAATCGGCGCATTTGTTTCTCCGTGTGGGAAATGCGTAGAAAGCTCTTGGTCATTCGTCGTTGGTCGTTGGCGCAGCTGCAGTCTGTCACCCGTCGTCCCAACTGTCGTCTGCCGTCGCCGTCCGCCGTCTATTTAATCCAGTGCCCGAGGCGGCCCCACCGGATGTCCGTGATGAACGAGACCGCACGATCGCTCTCGTCCGCGGGCACGTACGAGTAGTACACGAAGAGCGGCCGGCCGCGCACGTTGGCGCGCGGCACGAATCCCCAGTAGCGGCTGTCCTTCGAGTCGTACCGGTTGTCGCCCATCATGAAGAAATGTCCCGGAGGCACCACGAACGGACCCCACGTGTCGATCTTCGGCTGCGCCGGCGCGGCGCCGAAACGCGACGCGGCGAGCCCGACCTTCTTCTGCCAGTCGAAGAGGTCGCTCTCCATGTTCGGGTCGCCCTTCGCCTGCTCCGGCGACGTGTATCCCTGGCGCTGCGCGAGTCCGTTGACGTACACCACGCCCTCGCGTCCGTAGAGCGTGTCACCCGGCATTCCGATGAGGCGCTTCACGAGCGTCGGCGTGGGATCGTCTCCGGTCAGCAGCTGATCGGCCTGATACGGCGACTCGAACACGACCACGTCGCCGCGGTTCGGGTCGGAGTATCCCGGCAGGCTCCAGTGCGTGAACGGCACGTGGGGACCGTACACGAGCTTGTTCACGAACAGCCAGTCGCCCACGAGCAAGCTCGGGACCATGCTCCCCGACGGGATGCGATACGCTTCCACGAAAAACGTCCGCAGGACAAGGAAGATCGCGATCGTGCCCGCGAGCGACTTGAATATTTCCCAATAGCGCTTGAGACCGCCGCCCGGCTGCCCGCCACGCGCTGCCGCCACGAGGTTCTTAGGTTTGTCCGACGATTTCTTGGCTGCCACGATTTGGACACTCGGTACGGTGAAAGCGGAGAGGGCGCATCCGCTTGAAATAAAGCTGGATGCGCCCCCGCTCTGACGAACTTCGAACGCGCCGTCTTGCTGAACCTTACTTGACGTGCTTCGCGACGAGGGCCGTCATCTGGAACATGTTGACCTGCGCCTTGCCACCGAACACCAACTTGAGCTTGTCGTCGGCGTTGATGTTGCGGCGGTTCTTCTTGTCCTGGAGTCCGTTCTTCTTGATGTACGCCCAGATCTTCTTCGTCAGCTCGGTGCGCGGCATCGGGGTCGATCCGACGACAGCGCCCAGCACGGCGTCGGGCTGCACGGGCTTCATGAACGCGGCATTCGGCTTGCGCTTCGCCTTCTTCGCCTTTTTCGCGGCGGGCTTCTTAGCCTTTTTCTTGGCGGCCATCGACGAGTCTCCTCGATAGAGATGTGTGAAGGAACCCGATGCTCACTGTATGAACCTCGGTCCGACACTCGAAAGTAAGTCGACTCTCCGAGAGCGCAAGAGGGCGTTCCCCTCTCAAAACCGGAAAATCCTCTCGGGCTGTCAGGGCGCGGCGGGCAACAGCGTCGCGAGCAGCACCATCATTTTCACGTCGAACGGGTCGGCCGACGCATCCTCTTCGGCCACTTCGTCGCGCTCGTGCGGCGTCTCCAAAACGAGCGAAATCCCCTCTGTACGCGGGTCCGCGAGCAGCCAGCGAAACGGCTCGAGGCCGATCTCGCCCTCACCGATCAGCGCATGCCGGTCCTTGTTCGACGCGAACGGGTGCTTGCTGTCGTTCAGGTGAAAAAACCCGGGCCGCTCACCGATGACCTGCTCGAACGAATCGAGCACCGCGCGCTGGGCCGCGGCGCTGCTCGCGATGTCGTGGCCACTGGCAAACAGATGGCAGCTGTCGAGCCCGTACCCCGTGCGATGGCGCAGTTCCCGCGGAACGCGCGCGAGCATCCGCGCGATTTCTTCGGCGGATCTTCCCATCGTACGACCGGCTCCCGCGGTGTTCTCGATCAGCACGCGCGTGCCGCTGTCGCCCTCGGGCACCGTCTCGAGCGCGTGGCGGATCGCGTCGCCCACTCGATCGCACGCCTCGAGCGGGTCGCCGTCGCCCGCGGAGCCCGGATGAAAACAGCACGCGCCCACGCCGAGCGCCGTGGACCGCTCGAGCTCGCGCGCGAGCCCCGCCTTCGCGCGCGCGGCCTTCTCCTCCTCCGGCGACGCGGTGTTCAGCACGTACGCGCCGTGCACGAGCACGCGCGACGGCGCGATCCCGCCCGCATCGAGCGCCTCGCGGAACTTCGCCGCGCGATCCGGCTTGATCCGAACCTTCTCGTTGTAGTACGTCGGCTGGGCCGTGAACAGCTGCAACGCCTGCATCTGCGCGGCAGCCGCTCGCCGCACCGCCATCACAGGTCCGCCCGCGTCGGCCGGATGCGAGCCGAGAAATCGTCCGCTCATTTCGTCGCCTGGGGTCCGCCGCCGGGCTTGATGTCGATCATGCGCGCACTGCCGAGGTATTCGACACTCGTCGGATTGTTGAGTTGCCGCAGCCGTTTCACCACTTCGGCGATCCGACGCGCCATCTGCGCGATCGTGACCAGCGCTTCTTCCTTCTCCTCGGCGTCCAGCATTCCCGCCTCGAGGAGCGCGGTGTTCGAGAGGAGCGCCGCCAGCGGGTTGTTGATCTCGTGCTGCAGCGCGAGCGACGTCTCGCCGATGCCGGCGAGATACTGCGCCTTTCGCAATTTCTCCTCGGCATTCCGGCGTGCGGCGTGGACCTCGATGCGGCGTTCGGCGATGCGCAGCCGCGCCATCAGGTTGTCCGGCGTCACCGGCTTCGACATATAGTCGTCGGCGCCGGCGTCGAGCACGGCCGTGAGATCCTCGGTCTTGTCGCGCGCCGTGATCACCAGGATGAACGCCTCGTCGCCGCGCTCCGAGGAACGGATGCGGCGGCAAAGCTCGAGCCCGTCCATCTTCGGCATTTCCCAGTCGAGGATCAGGAGCGGCGCAGGCGCGGCGACGTACGACTCCCACGCCTCCGCTCCGTCCGCGGCGGCGGTCGTCACGGTGTGCCCGCCCTGCTCCAGCATCCTGGAGAGGAGCAGCCGCATCGTCGGATCGTCGTCCGCGAGAAGAACGTTCATTGCCACCGCCCGGTTCGGACGACCATCACGGCCGCGCCGCTATTGCGATTCGTCTCGAGCCACGCGACCGCTACCCGGTGGCCGTGCACCGCCACCGCGGGACGCGCAGCCTGCACCGTGGATGGCGAAACCTCCATCCGTGACTCGAAAATGTGTCCCGTCGTGCGCGACAGCGCGAGCCACACCTGTGGCGTCGCGGCGTTCGGGTCGACATACGCGACCGCCACCGTGTCGCCGTTGCACGCCACGGCGGACGCGGACGCGCGCTCCCCATACACGATCGGCACCGGTGAGTGAAACATCTCGCCGCCACCCATCGAGTGCGTGAAGAACACGCCCGGCCCCTCTGCCGCGAGCATGAAATACACCACGTGCACATATCCGTTCGTCGTGTCGGCGGCGATGAACGGCGAGGGACGTCCACACCCCGTATGACCCTTGTCGGTCGAGTCCGCGACTTCCCGAGCGCGCCAGTTGAGTCCGCGGTCGTCGGATCGCGCGACGACGAGCAGCGCACTGCTGTCCGCGCGCGGCTCCCACCAGGCAGCGAACGCCGTGTCGCCACGCGCCGGCGTCGCCACCAGCGAGCCCGCGCACCGTGGCGTCCCCGACGGCAGCCTCGGCGGCGTCCACGCCGCCGCCATCGCCGGCAGATCGCCGCCCTGCAGCGTCAGCCGCGAACCAGCCGGGACGGGAGCATCCGTTCGATTCTCCGAGTCCCATTTCACCGGGTCGGGAGCACAGGCCGGGAGGAGGAGACAGACGAGGAGGACGGCGCGATGCATTAGTGAGAATAGTCGGCGCCAGTGTCGGCTCAAAGGCTGAACCGAACCCTCTCAACTGCCACCTGTCATCGAGAAGCTGATTATCTTTCTCGCTCGAAGTCGCGAAACCCAAGTCCAGCCGCCCACCATGTCCAGCGCCCCGTTCGACGGCAACCGCCGCCCCGCCCCGATCGTCAACGAGCCCATCCGCTCCTACGCCCCCGGCTCTCCGGAGCGCGCCGCGCTCAAGACGCGCCTCGCCGCGATGGAGAAGGAATGTCCGGAAATCCCGCTGATCATCGGAGGGAAGGAGATACGCACCGGCGACATCGCGAAGGCCACGTCGCCGCACAAGCACGGACACGTCACCGCGACTTGGCACAAGGCGCGCACGCAGGACGTGCAGGCCGCCATCAAGGCCGCTGGTGAGGCTCAGCGCGACTGGTCCACCTGGCGCTGGGAAGACCGCGCCGCGATCCTGCTGAAGGCCGCCGAGCTCCTCGCCACCACGTGGCGTCCGACGCTGGCCGCCGCCACCATGCTCGGCCAGTCGAAGACCGCCTTCCAGGCGGAGATCGACGCGACCTGCGAGCTCATCGATTTCTGGCGCGTGAACGTCGCGTTCGCGGGCGAGCTTTACGCCGAGCAGCCGCTGTCGTCACAGGGCATGTGGAACCAGACCGACTTGCGAGGGCTCGAAGGATTCGTCTACGCCGTGACGCCCTTCAACTTCACGGCGATCGGCGGAAATCTCCCCACCGCGCCCGCGCTCATGGGCGGCACGTCAGTGTGGAAGCCGGCCGGCAGCGCGATCCTCTCGGCATGGTACACGATGCAGCTGCTCATGGAAGCGGGACTGCCGCCGGGCGTGGTCAACTTCGTCCCGGGCAATGCGGTCACCGTCTCCGACGCGGTCCTCACGCATCCGGACCTCGGCGGAATCCACTTCACGGGCAGCACCGAGGTCTTTCAGTCGATGTGGAAGACGGTCGGCACCAACATCGCCGGCTACAAGTCGTATCCGCGCATCGTGGGCGAAACCGGCGGCAAGGACTTCATCATCGCCCACGCCTCCGCCGATACGGCCGCGCTCGCGACGGCCATCGTCCGCGGCAGCTTCGAGTACCAGGGACAGAAGTGCTCGGCGGCAAGCCGCATCTACGTCCCGAAGTCGATCTGGCCGGATGTGCGCGATCGCGTCATTGCCATGATCAAGGAGATTCGCGTCGGTGACGTGAAGGATTTCCGCAACTTCATGGGCGCCGTGATCGACAAGAAGGCGTTCGAGCGCATCAGCGCGTACCTCGTCGACGGCAAGGCGAACGCGAAGGTCCTCGCCGGCGGCGGCGCGAAGGGTGACACCGGCTGGTTCATCGAGCCGACGCTCATCCAGACGGATGATCCCTCGTACCGCCTCATGTGCGAGGAGATCTTCGGACCCGTGGTCACCGCGTACGTCTATGACGACGCGAAGTGGCACGAGACGCTGAAGATCGTCGACTCGACGTCGCCGTACGCGCTCACGGGCGCGGTGTTCGCGCGGGAGCGCAAGGCGATCCACGAGGCGCACGCCGCGCTGCGCAACGCGGCCGGAAACTTCTACGTGAACGACAAGCCGACCGGCGCTGTCGTCGGGCAGCAGCCGTTCGGCGGCGCGCGCGCCTCGGGCACCAACGACAAGGCGGGCTCGAAGCTGAACCTCCTCCGCTGGGTGAACGCGAGGACGGTGAAGGAGACCTTCGTCCCCGCCACCGAACATCACTATCCGTTCATGGATGCCGAGTAGACACCGTTTCGTCACGCTCGACGTCTTCACGTCGGCCGCATTCGGCGGCAACCAGCTCGCGGTCTTTCCCGACGCGAGCGGGATCCCCGAGGATGCGCTGCTCAACATCACGCGCGAGTTCAATTTCGCCGAGGTCACCTTCTGCTATCCGCCGGCAAATCCGGCGCACACGAAACAGGTCCGGATCTTCACACCGGCGCGTGAGGTTCCGTTCGCCGGACACCCGACGATCGGCACCGCAATCGCGCTGGTCATGCTCGGGCAGGCCGGCGCTCAGTCCGGCGGCGACGCCAGGCTCGTGCTCGAGGAGGGCGTCGGTCCCATTTCCGTCACGGTGAGAAAGGGCGATGGCGCCGCGGCGTTCGCGCAGTTCTCGGTCGCGAAGCTCGCCGAAACCGGGCCGCCGGCGCCGAGCCGGGGAATGCTCGCCGACATCCTCTCGATCGACGCGGAGGACATCCTCGCCTCGCCGATGGCGCCGCAAACCGTCTCGTGCGGGCTTCCCTTCCTGATGGTGCCGTTGCGCTCGGCAGATGCGGTCAGCCGGTCGCGCGTACGCATGGAGAAGTGGGAGGCGACGCTGAAGTCGAGCTGGGCACCGGACATTTTCGTGTTCGCGCGAAAACCGGAGGGCGGCGACGCGCATTTCCACGCGCGCATGTTCGGTCCCGGCGTGAATGTCCCCGAGGACCCCGCCACGGGCTCCGCGAACGCCTGCCTCGCCGGGTATCTCGCCGCGCGCGCGCCGCAGAAGGACGGCACGCTCGCGTGGACCGTCGATCAGGGCATCGAGATCGGCAGGCCGAGCCGGCTCGAGATCGAGGCCGACAAGTCAGCGGGCGCGATCACCGCGATTCGCGTGGGCGGAAACGCGGTGATGGTGAGCGAAGGAACGTTCACGCTCTGAAAAGCCCTGACACGGATTTGAGCCACAATCAACTGCCGGATTTTCACGGATAAAATTTTAGGGGAACTGCCCTCGTTTCCGAGAGAGTAGTTCCCCCACAAGGCTTAATCCGGTTGTTGTCGCCTATTGTTCTCCGCGAAAATCCGTGGTCTATCAGGAGGACTCAGCCGTGAGCGCTTCCGGTGAGCAGCGAGAGGACTTTCTCCGCGCTCCTCGCACGTCGCTCTTCGCCCAATTGCCCCTCACCCGTCGCTCGTTGCTGTTTGTCTATTCGTCCAGCTTTAGCGCGTTCACCTCGATCGATCTCCTCCCCGGCAACGACCCGTCGAACGCGCGCATGCCGGGATGCCACAGTTCGTTGCGGTCGCGGCCGTTTCGCTTGGCCACGTACAGCGCCTCGTCCGCGCGGGCGATCAGCACCGCCGCGATCCGGTCGTTGCGCGCGATGTCCGACGCGATCCCGATGCTGATCGTGACCGCGCGTTCCACTCCCACGGCCGCGAACGGCCGCGTGCGGAACGCGTGCTGAATGCGGTCCGCGAGGATCTGCGCGCCTTCGTGATTCGTATCGGGTGCCAGGATCTCGAACTCTTCGCCGCCGTAACGCGCGACCACGTCGCCCAGTCGCGCGGTCTCGCGCAGCAGCAGCCCCATCTCGCGCAGCACCTCATCGCCGGTGAGGTGACCATACTCGTCGTTGATACTCTTGAAGAAATCCACGTCGAGCGCGAGCACCGAGAGCGGATGGCCGCCGCGGAGCGCACGTGACACTTCGCGCGTGACAAGCTGGTCGAATCCGCGGCGGTTGAAGCATCCGCTCAGCGGATCGGTGAGGACGATGGTCTCGAGGCGCCCACGCATCCGGTTGTACGCGCGACCGACGACGGTGATCGCGTCGGGCATCCGGTCGAGCGCTTCGTCGTACCCCAGTGAGAAGTCGCCTTCCTGCGCCTTCTCGAATACCTGGATGATGCGCTTCAGCCGTCTTGCGACGTGTCCCTGCAGCAGCACGAGCAGCATCGTGCCGACGATGAACAGCGAGAGATCCCAGAAGCGCTCGGCGAGCTCTGGCAGCATGCCATGGCCCGCAGCCGCCAGCACGATCACCGTGAAGAAGACCGTGACGAACGCGAGGTTGTAGATGGTCGCGCGCTGGCCGAAATAGAGCTGCGCGAATTGCACCGGGAAAATCGCGATGATCAGCGCGCGCGAGTACTCCGACGGCGGTGTAACCACGTACACGACGCCGAACAGCAGGGCCATGTCGGCGACGCCCGCGACGATGACCGCGTCCTGCCCGGCGACGCCGCGCCGCGCCAGGACCATCATCATCAGCTGAACGAACACGACGTACGCCACGATGAGGCCGCCGGCGAGCAGCAGCGCGGGGTGCGCGCCGATCGATCGCGCGACGACGGAGTCGGAGTTGATGACGCCCGTCCACTTCAGCGAGATCGCGCCGAACCCGGTGAGCAGCACCAAGACGCGCCGGACTTTCCCCTGCCATTGGAGAATTTCGGCGTTCGACAGCTCACCGCTTGCAGGCGCGGCCTGCGGTGCGGGAGTGGGGCTCACGGTAGGAATTCCACTTGCTGAAAGGACTCCCATGCCCCTGCCGTCGCAACCGCGGCGGAGCCGCGGTCGCTTCGCGGCCCCGCCCTTCATCTTCTGCCGTCTGCCGCCTGCCGTCCGCCGTCTGCCGTTCTAGAACCGCGCCTCGAGATAGCTGTCGAGGCGCCACTGCCGGGACGGATAGAGCCCTCGTGCGAGGTCGAACCGCACGAGCCCGTCGAGCAGCGACCACCCCACGCCGACGCCCGAGAGGGGACGGCCGGGCATCCTCCACCCCGTGCGAGGTCCCGCCCAGCCGAGGTCCGCGAATCCGATGATACGCGAGGCGGGGTTGTTGGTGCCGAGCTCGGCGCGACCCAGCCAGAACGCGTCGCCCGCCGCCGTGAGCGCCGTCTGCCCGCGGACGGTTTGCAGGCCGCCGAGATAGAACAGCCGCTGCACCGGGAGCGTGCCGCCCGAGTAGCCGGCGCTCACGGTCAAGGCGCCGGCGAGAACGCTGCCCAATGAATGCGAGACCGTCTCGTCCACGAGGCCGCGCACGTACGAGAGATCACCGCCGGCGCCCTCCAGGCGCACCTCGCTCAGCAGCCGGAGGCCGTTCGGATCGAGGCCGAGGCTCGAGTGCACGCGCAACGCGCCGCCGAATTCCTTCGCCTGCTGCGCGGCCGGATTCGCGATGAATCGCGAGTCGTTGCCGCCGCCGAACAGCGTCCAGCGCGAGTTCACGTCGGCCTTCCATTGCTGCTCCGCGAACAGGCGCCACTCGACCGCACCCCACTGCGGCGTCGTGCCGGAGAGTTCCGCGCCCCAGGTGCGGAAGTAGGCGCCTTCGTCGCGGCCATAGAGCAGCGACGCGAGCGAGGCGCCGAGCGAAAGCGGCGTGCCGAAGTCGGTCATCACGTCGAGGCGGCGGTACACCGTGCCCTGGATCGTGCTGCGTCCGTTGGTGCGCGAGAGCGAGAACGCGCCGTTGAGCTGGCGGTCGGCCCACGATCCGCGCGCGTCGAGCGTCGCCGTGTAGCCGCTGCCGAGCGCACTCGAGAGCGAGAGTCCGGTCGAGATCCCCTCGACGCGATTGTATCGCGTCTTCGAGAGGCCCCACTCCACCACGGGCAGTTGCGGACCCCATGCGGGCTGCAGCGCGAACGACAGCGCCTTGATCAGCGCGTCGCGCTCGCCCGTGCCGAACACCTCGTCGCCCTTGTCGTAGATGGACGGCGGAAGATCCGGCGAGTTCGCGAGTTTCGTGGAATCGCACGGCACGCGCATCGCGACCGACAGCGTGCCCTCGTACCGGCGCTGGACGGTGTTGTACATGCCGGTTGCCGCGCAATCGCGCTCGCGCTGCGCGGCGATCTCCTTGCCGCGCGCGCGCACCGCCTTTCGCATCAGCGAGTCGCGCAGCGTGAGGTCCGTCTTCGCGCTGTCGAGGCTGTCCCTGAGCACGGCCAATCTGGAAATCGTCCGCGGCGGAATCGACAGCGGCGCCGCGAGGGCGTTCACGCTCGCATACGTGAACTTCTGCTCCACGGTCACGGGCACCCTCATGAACATCACCTGCGCCTCGCCTTCGAGCGCCTGCGTGCGCGGCAGCCAGAAGCGCTGGTTGTAGAGACCGTACTCCATCGTGATGGCGGAGATGTCCACCTTGAGCGGGTTCATGATCGCCTTCACGAGCGGCGGCGGCCCGTCGTTGTTGTTGTTCCGATCGAATCTCCCGCGGCCGCCGCGCCCACCGCGTCCGCGGTCCTGCGGCACATCGATGGCCGCAACTTCACCGGCGCGTCCGTTGGCCTTGTTCGCGCTGTCGCGCGCCGCACGGTCCTTCTTCTGCACCTCGCTCTCTTCCTTGACCTCTGTCCACACGTCCATCGGCATCGAGATCCGGTACACCGCGCGCACGAGATGCGCCGTCGATTCGTCGAACCAGAACGAGCCGACGCTCAGGTTCCACTTGGGCCAGCGCGCCTCGATCTTCAGCTCGCGCAGCGTGATGCGTTTGGCGTCCGGCAGCGTCATGATCACCGAGTCGCCCGTCTGGTACGTGTAGTACGCTTCGGCGCCTTCGGCGATCGGGTGCACGAACTGCGTTTCGTCCACCTCCGACTGGGCGAGCCCGCCGCCGATCCAGAGATCGTTGCGGCCGGGATAGTACGGAATCGGTGACATCCCCTGGATGTTCACCCCGCCGTTGCCGCCCCGCTTGCCGTCCTTGCCGTCCAATCCGGCAATCGGTACGACGGCGCGGCTCCCCTTCACGTCCACGAGCGCGCCGCGTCCCTTCTCCCATTGCACGCGCGACGCTTCTTCCGCGCGCATGGCGAGCCGGTCCCGCCCGAACGCCTTGAAGCCCAGTCCGGCGGAAACGCGCTGATACGTCGTGGCGTCGTAGCTGAGCAGCGCCGAATCCTGCTTGAGGCGCGCCTCGCGAGCGCGAAGGAGCAGGTCGCGCGCCGCGGGATCCTTGAACGCGCTCGCGCGCATCGCGTCGGTGAGCGGAATTCTGTGGAACGTCTGCGGCCGCCGCGGCGGGGCGCCCGCCTCGAACATCGCCTCGCGTTCCGCGCGCTGGGCATTCTGGCGCGCCTTCTGCGCCGAATCGGAACCGATGGTGACGCCCACCTGCACCTGGAAGGCGATCGCGATCGGAATCAAACCCATCATCGGCACTGCCTCCTCATGGTGACGCCCGGCGTGTCTTTTTCATACGGAGGGGGTGGCATTCGAGTTTCGGACCCCTTCGATTTATCATTCTACCCCGCCCGCCCCACCTTTGCGCCCTTCCCCGATGCAAGCTGCAGGCCACAAG
>PMYN01000158.1 GCA_003171215.1 Gemmatimonadota bacterium
TGGCGCGGACGGCACGGTGAAATCGTTCACCGCGCGCAGCAGGATCGACACGCCCGAAGAGCTGAACTACTTCAAGCACGGCGGGATCCTGCCCTACGTCCTGCGGAACCTCGCGAAATAGCGTTCCGTCTCAGGCGGTGAGGGAGCTCAGAACCCGGGCTTCTTCACTCGCTTGACGGAATCCAGCGCCTGCTGCCGCCTCAACTGGAACTGGGCGGCGCGCAGCGAGACGAAGACGACCTGCTGGGTGTCGTCGGGCGCGAGATCGAGATTGTACTCCGCGGGCGTGAACTGATTCCCGTTCGCGCCGCGCACGGATACGACGTGCTTGCCCGGCGGCACTTCCACGACGGTCGGCGCGTTGTTCACCGTCTGCTTCCCATCCACGAGCACGAGCGGTGTGCCGCCACGCGCGAGCACGATGACGTGCGCATGTGGCGGCTCGACCGGTGCGGCGGGCGGCGGAGACTTGTCGCGTTTCCCTGCGGCGGGGGCCGCGCGAGTCGCCGCCTGGGCCTGCGACAGGAGCTCCACCTTGTGCTCGGCGGCGAGGGAGGCCTTTCGCGCAACATCCACTTCCTTCTGCAGCTTCGCGTTCTCGTCGGCATCGGCCTTCTTCACCGCCGCGATCGAATCCGCGAGCGCCGAAGCCGCCGGTACCGCGACAGGCGCGGCGGGCGGCGCGCCGGCGAGGGGCGCGCTCGCGGCTTTGTTCATGCGCGCGACCACGATCGCTCCACCGACGCCGCCGATCAGGAGGAGCAGCACGATCACGAGCCACGGGCTGCCGCGCGACGGCGCGGCCTCCGCGGTCCCGGGAATCTTCGCGGTCGGCACACGGGACGGACGCGGCGTGGGCGCCTTCGGCCCCGGCGTCCTGGCGGACGGCGGCGGCGTGACGTGCTTCACCGTGGTCTTGCCCGACGCCGCGTCGTTCGGAATCGGCGGCGCGATGCGCGGCCGCGGCGATCGCGGCTGCGCGTCGCCCGCGAGCGCCTCGACGAACGCGGTCGCGGACGCGAAACGGTCGGCGGGATCCTTCGCCATCGCGTGCCACACGGCATCCGTCGTGTGCGACGGAAGGTCGTCGCGGAACGAGATGATGTCGGGCGGATCCTCGGCGAGATGCATGCGCAGCAGTTCCTGCATCGACGCATCCGCGAACGGCCGCGTGCCGGTGAGCAGCTCGAACGCGAGGACGCCGAGCGCGTACTGGTCGGCGCGGCCGTCCACCTTTTCGCCGCGCCACTGCTCGGGGCTCATGTACGCGGGCGATCCGACCACGCCGGTCGCCGTCGCCGTGTTGGCGGAATCGCCGCCGAAGGCGCGCGCGATGCCGAAGTCCGCGACCATCGCGTGTCCGCTGTCTCCGATCAGGATGTTCGCCGGCTTGATGTCGCGATGCACGACGCCGTTCGCGTGCGCGTAGTCCAGCGCGGCCGCGACGTCGCGCAAAATCGAGAGCGCGCGGCCGACTTCCATTCCCGTGCCGGGCGTGACGAGTTGCTCGACGCTGCCGCCCTTGACCATGCGCATCGTGTAGAACGCGACGCCCGCGCGCTGTCCGACGGAGAAGATCGGTACGATGTGCGGGTGGTCGAGCCGCGCGGCGAGCTTGGCTTCGCGCTCGAACCGCGCGTACGCGTCGGGATTCAGGATCGGGTCGAACGCGAGCACCTTCAGCGCCACGTCGCGGTCGAGCGACACTTCATGCGCGCGATACACGATGCCCATGCCGCCACGCCCGAGCAGGTCGCCGAGCACGAACGCGTCGCCGATGGCGTCCTGCAGCTTCGTGCGAACCTTGTCGCCGCGCCCCGTGTCCGTTCCCGCGCCGGTGATGACCGCGCCGCACGCACCACACGTCGTGGTGAGCGCGTCGAGCATCACGCCGCACTGCGGGCAGATGGTCGTCACACCGACCGGCGTGGTGACGGCTTCGTTATGCTCGCGTGGTGTGTCGGGCATCACTCAAAATGAAGATGGCGGACGGCGGACGGTAGACGGCAGATGGCGGGCGGGCGGGCGCGGAAGTCAACTGCCGTCCGCCGACTGCAGTGTGTCTGGTTACTGCGTAATCGCCTTCACCGCCTCTCGCGCCCGCTCGCGCTCGCCCCACGTGGGAATCAGCATCTTCCCAGGCGCGATGCACAGCGTGTCCGGGGCGGTCGACTGCGGGCCGCCTATCGGGAGCCAGGCGTTGATGCACTTCATCACGGCGTCCGAGTCTTCCTTCGTCCAGCCGAACTGTGCGCCGGCGAGCGCCGGCGCGGAAACGCTGGGCCGCGGTGACATCGCGACCGGCATCGGACGCTGGACGAGCTCGCCGGAAATCGCGGCGGCAGCGGCGTCCAGGACTTCCGCGACCTTCGTGCGAGCGTCCTGCACGAGGTGTCCGATGGACGACTCAGCCGTGTTCTGCCGCATCTCGCCGCGATAGAGTGAGTGCACCGCAGCTTCGACGTCCTTCGCGAGCTTCTCGAGTATGTGATCGATGTCGGATGCCATTGTGACGCTCCGTCGGGTTTCGAAGGTATGCTTAAGGTTGTGCGCACGACGGCGACGCGCAAACTTCTGTGGAGTCGTTCACCACCAAACCGAGGTAGTTCCATGCTGCATCGAAACGCGACGGTTCTCGCGGCCGCGCTCGTTACGTTCGTCACCATGGCCCATGCCCAGGTGCCGGCGGCACAGCCGGAGGTCGGACCGAAGGTTGGCGACGCGGCTCCGGATTTCACCCTCCCCGGCGCCACCATCGATGGGGTTATGAAGGCACCCATCACGCTGTCCAAGCTCAAGGGTCAGACCGTCGTCGTGGCCTTCTTTCCGAAGGCCCGCACCAAGGGCTGCACGGCGCAGATGACCACGTATCGCGACAAGTGGGCCACCCTCTTCAACGGGGGCAAGGGCATCGCGGTGATCGGGATCAGCATGGACGCCGATACGACCACGGCCGCGTGGGCGAAAGAGGCGAATCTGCCGATGATGTTCGCGAGCGACATGAAGGGTGAGGCAGGCAAACTCTACGGCGCGTACGTCGAGGGGCGACCGGTCGAGAACCGTCTGTTGTACGTCGTCGGTCCGGACGGACGCATCGCCTACACCGCGAAGCCGTTCAATCCGATGGTCGAGGACGCCTACACCGACCTCGGCACCGCCGTCAAGAAAGCCTCGGGTGCAAAGTGATATCGCGCGCCGCCGCCGTCGGACTCGCCGTCACCGCGATCGTCGCGGTGGCGGCCGGGCGTCTGCACGCGCAAAGCCCCAAAGTCGGTGAGATGGCTCCCGACTTCACGCTGAAGGGCTCCACCAAGGACGGCCTTCTCCCGAAGCCGATCCACCTCGCCGATTTCCGCGGCCAGACCGTCGTGCTCGCCTTCTTTCCAAAGGCGCGGACAAAAGGCTGAACGGTTCAAATGGAGGCGTACCGTGATCAGTACGCCACGATCTTCAACAACGGCAAGGGCGTCGCGGTGATCGGCATCAGCACCGATGACGACACCGTGCAGTTCAACTGGGCGCGGGATGCGCACCTCCCGGTCTTCTTCGCGAGCGACCCCGACGCGAAGGTCACGAAGCTTTACGACGTGAAGTATCCGGCTCTCAACTATGCCAAGCGCGTCCTGTTCGTCGTCGGTCCGGACGGCAGAATCGCGCACGTGATGGACCCGTTCAAGGAAATGGTGGCCGACTCCTACACGGAGCTCGGGAGCGCCGTCGCCGCCGCCATGAAGGGGAACGCCGCGAAGCCGTAGAGGAGAGAAGACCGAAGACGGAGGGCCGAAGAACGACAAGGTCAGGCCGGTGCATAGCGCACCGGCCTGACTTTTCATCTAGATTTCGCGCGTCATGACTCCCAGAACGCACGTCACGATCGGCCTGATCCAGGACGCCGTCACCGGCGACCAGACGCAGACCCTCACGGCGACCATCGCGCGCATCCGCGATGCCGCCGGCCGCGGCGCGCAGATCATCTGCCTCAAGGAACTCTTCAACGCACCGTACTTCTGCAAGTCGCTCAAGCAGGAGTACTTCAACTTCGCCGAGCCGATTCCCGGCGCCACCACCGAAGTGCTGCGCGCGCTCGCTGCGGAACTGCAGATCGTGTTGATCGTGCCGATGTACGAGCGCCAGGGGCCGGGCATCTACCGCAACTCCGCCGCCGTGATCGACGCCGACGGCTCCCTGCTCGGCGTCTACCGCAAGATGCACATCCCGCACGACCCGATGTTCGAGGAGAAGTACTATTTCACACCCGGCGATGCGGAATCGGATGGGCCGCAGTCGGCGAGCGGATTCAAGGTCTGGAAGACGCGCTACGGAACCATCGGCGTGCTCATCTGCTGGGACCAGTGGTATCCGGAGGCAGCACGCATCACGTCGCTGCTCGGCGCGGAGATCCTGTTCTATCCGACGGCGATCGGCTGGCATCCCGCAGAGAAGGCGGAATGGGGCGACGCGCAACTGGAGGCATGGCGCACGACGCAGCGCGCGCATGCGATCGCCAACGGCGTGTTCGTGGCCGCGACGAACCGCGCGGGCTTCGAGCCGGAGCCGCTGACGCAGGGACTCGAGTTCTTCGGGCACTCGTTCGTGTGCGATCCGTTCGGACGGATGATCGCCGAGGCCGGCACCGATCCGGCGATCATCGTCGCATCGTGCGATCTCTCGCTGATCGAGTCCACGCGGCGCAATTGGCCGTTCCTGCGCGACCGGCGGATCGACGCGTACGGGCCGATCCTGAACCGCTGGATGGGATGACAGCGACGGGATTGCGCTGGCCCGCCGAATGGGAACGGCACGACGCGACGTGGATTGCGTGGCCGCACCACGAGCCCGACTGGCCGGGGAAGTTCGAGCCGATTCCGTGGGTGTACGCGGAGATCGTGCGCACCCTGCACCGGCATGAGCGCGTCGAAGTCCTGTGCAATACCGGGGCGGTTCGCGACAATGCCAAGCACTGCCTCGATGCGCACGGCGTGGATTCAGCCGGCTATCGCCTGCATCTCTGCCCGACCGATCGTGTGTGGCTCCGCGACTCCGCGCCGACCGCGGTGCTGAACGGCGCGGGCGCGGTGGAGCTGGTGCGCTGGGGATTCAACGCGTGGGCGAAGTACGACAACTACGCGCACGACGAGAACGTCGGCGCGACGGTGTCGCGGCACACGGGACTCGCGCTGCGCGAGCCGCGACGGCCTGACGGAAAGGGCCGGGTGATCCTCGAGGGCGGCGGCATCGAGACCGACGGGCTCGGCACGATGCTCGTGACGGAGGAGTGGCTGCTGTCCGATGCGCAGGTGCGAAACCCCGGACTCGGCCGAGCGGAGTACGAACGCGTGTTCGCCGATGCGCTCGGCATCTCGAAGACGATCTGGCTCGGTGAAGGCTGTGTGGGAGACGACACCCACGGCCACGTGGACGATATCGCGCGCTTCGTCGCGCCCGGCACAATGGTGCTCGCACACGAAGAAGACCCCGCCGACGAAAATCACCGTCGATCGCTCGACAACCTGAAGCGGCTCAAGGGTGCGCGAGGGGCGACGGGTGAGGAGCTGCGCGTGGTAACGCTTCCATATCCACGCGCGGTGATGATGGAAGGGCAGCGGCTGCCGGCGAGCTATGCGAATTTCTACGTCGCGAATGGAGTAGTGATCGTGCCGACGTTCAATGATGTGAACGACCGGGTCGCGCTGGACACCATCGCGTCGCTGTTTCCGGGGCGGGAGATCGTCGGAATCCACTCGGTCGATCTGGTGTGGGGGCTTGGGACGCTGCACTGTCTCACGCAGCAGCAGCCGGCGGGGCAATAGCAGAAGTGAGATGGGAGTGGAGATTGGAGTGGCGAGTTGAATGCGGGACGCGGAATTTCGACCCGATGCAGGGTGCGGAAGAGGAATGCGGGATGCGGGAGAAGAGCTGAGATACGAGTTCGAATGTGGGATGCAGCAAGGGCGCGAACTCAATGCGAGTCGCGCCCCTTCCCGTTTCATATGCCCACATCCTTCTCAAAACTCATTTCTTGGTGCCGCATTCCGTATTCCTCTTCTGCACCCTGCATCGGGTCGAAATTCCGCATCCCGCATTCATCTCATCACTCGCCCCTGGAGCTAATGTTCATGCTCCATCTTCGGCGGCGCCACCCACCCTTTGGGCGGCATCTTCAGCGTCTCCTGCTCCCGAATCACCTTCCCTCCCAGCCACGCCGTCCGGCCGACCGTCGAAGCTCCCATCGCGCACGCGAAGATCAGCACCAGCTGCATCCACTTCGCGATCACCGCGTCCTTCGAGCGCGTGAGCTTCCACCACGTGAACGCGGCAAAGGCACCGCCGACGAGGAGCGCGATGTTCGCGAACCCGGCAGCCTCCTGATGCTCGTGCCACGAGTCCGCCTTGACGTACCAGAAATCCTCGATCGCCTCGTGTGCGCCGTGACCGGTGATGAACGTCGGGTAGCTGAACAGTCCCGCAATGGTGAGTGACGCGGCCGCGTAGAGCCACGCCGCGCGCGATTTTGTCGCAATCGCGAGCAGTGACGCAAAAAACGCCACCGCGGAAAGAATCACTGGAATGTGATTCAGGACCAGATGCAGCTCGCGTTCGTCCATGGCTCCTTGTGGGTCTTGGGGGCGAGTGGAAGTCGAACAACATGGCGCAATCGGTTCCGCGACGCGCGTCCGCTGTGCAAATTCAAACATGGCCCGAACGCGCGTGCGAATCCCGCATATTCTACTGCTTGTGGCCTCAGCCTGCTCGCCGGGCGCCGGGGTGGGCGGAGGCGCGCCATACACGATCGCGGCAGCGGGGCCGTGGCAGCTGAGTCACGGACGAGACACGCGACTGGGGATCGAGCTCGCGCTGAAGGAGCTCAACGACGCGGGCGGCGTGAACGGGCACAAGCTCCAAGTCAAGGAAGCGGACGATAGGGCGGACGGCGCGACCGCCGCGCAGATCGCGCAGAAGTTCGTCGACGACAGGACGGTCTCTGCCGTCGTCGGACACGTCACCTCGGGCGCAATGGTCGCGGCGGTGCAGGTGTACGACGGCCATCTCGCTGCCGTCGCGACCTCCGCGAGCTCGCCCGATCTCACCGGCATATCGAAGTGGGCCTTCCGGGTCATCTCGAGCGACTCGGCCAACGGCGCCGACATGGCCAGGTTCGCGGTGCGAACGGGACACAAGCGCGCCGCGATCCTCTACGAGAACGACAACTACGGCCGCGGACTCGCCGACGCGTTCCGCAGGAATTTCAGCGGCGAAATCATCGACATCGATCCGATCCGCGCGGACGCGGCGAACCACGAAGTCTTCATCTCGTATTTCCGGCTCAAGCAGCCCGACATCGTCTTCGTCGCCGGCACGTCCGGCTCCGCCCTGCCGCTGCTCGCCGAGGCAAAGCGGCAGGGACTCAAGGCCGACTTCCTGGGCGGCGACGGGTGGACGCCGATCACCGAGCACCCGGAGATTTCCGAGGGTGCGTACATCGGGGCCCCGTTCGCTCCGACCGATCCGCGCCCCGAGGCGCAGAAGTTCGTCGCGGCGTACAAGGCTGCGTACAAGGGAGCGGAGCCGGATGGCAACGCGGCGCTCGGCTACGACGCGACGAAGGTCATCGCCGCCGCACTCGCCGCCGTGGGCCCCGACCGTGAGAAGATCCGCGACTGGCTGGCCGGGCTCTCCCTGCCCATCGCCGGCGTCACGGGCCCGATTCGATTCCTTCCAACCGGTGACCCCGCGGGCAAGAGCATCACCATGACGCGCGTTCGAAGGGACGGCGCCCTCGTCGTCGAGGGAGCGCCGAAGTGAACCGCTCGTGAACCGGCTCGCGCTCCGCACCATCCGCTCGCGCCTGCTCGCGGGATTCGGCGCAGTCATCGTGCTGCTCGCGGTCGCGGGCATCGTGGGACGGTTGTCGCTGACCTCGCTCTCGCATCGCATCGAATCGACGCTCGCCGCCACCCGGCGCGAGGCGCGGCTCACCGCGGACATCACGTCGAACGTCGCGCAGGAACTCTCCGCCGGGGGCCGCTACCTCGAGACGCCCGACACCGCGAGCCAGAACGCGTTTCGTTCGTACGGCTGGGCGGCGCACCGCGCGCAGAAGGAGCTCAACGAGAGCGAGGGGATGAACGCCGACGACATCGCGCTCGTCGCCGCCATCGACGTGCGGCTCTCCGGGCTCGAGAACGAGCTCGCGGTCGCCCACCGGCTCAAGGACCTCAAGCGCGACAAGGAGGCCTCCGTGGCCGTGGCATCCGCGCACGTGTCCGAATCGGCGCTCCTCGGGAGCGTGCAGCAGCTCGGCCAGCGGCGCGCGCGGCAGATGGAGCACACTTCGCAGGACCTGCGCGCGGAGGCCGACCGCCGCTCACTGCTCCTCGTCGCGTTCATCGCCGGCGCGATCCTGCTCGGCGTCGGCATCGTGGTGAGCACGGTGCGCTCGATCGCCGTTCCGCTGGCGGCGCTCGTGTCTCACGCACGCGCCTTGAGCAACGGCAGGCTCGAGGTGCGCACCACGACGGAGATGCCCGGCGAGTTTCGCGAGCTCGCGATCGCGATGAATTCCACCGCCGATTCGCTCGCGAGACTCGTGGACGTCGCCGCCTCGACGGCGGACGACGTCTCGACGTCGGCGCACCAGCTCGCCTCGGCGGCCGAGCAGATCTCGCACGCCGCCGGACAGACGGCCACGGCGATGTCGGACGTCACCGAGGGCGCCGAACTGCAGGTGACGGCGCTGCGCACCGTCGACGATTCGTTCCACGTGATGCGCACGAGCGCCGACACCGTGCGCACGGGCGCGAGCCAGGTGAAGGATCTCGCCGAGGGAATCGAGCGCTCGGCGCGCGAGAAGCGCGCGGAGATCGATCGCTCGCTGGGAATTCTCACCGAGGTGCGCACGAGCGTGGAGCGTGCCGCCGGCGAAGTGCGCGAACTGACGGGCGTCGCCGAGCGCATCAACCGGTTCGTCGCGATCGTGAGCCGCATTGCCGAGCAGACGAACCTGCTCGCGCTCAACGCGGCGATCGAGGCGGCACGCGCGGGTTCCGCGGGGCGCGGATTCGCCGTCGTCGCCGATGAAGTGCGCAAGCTCGCCGAGCAGGCGCGAACGGCGGCCGACGACGTGGTACAGCTCACCGCCGTCGTCACCGCCCGCGTGAGCAGCACGACGCAGGCGATGCAGGCCGGATCCTCGCGCGTCCGTGAGATCCAGCAGCTTTCGCGCGACATCGACGCCGCGCTTTCAGAGATCACCACCGCCGCGAAGGACACGCTCGTCGCGGCCGGCGACGTGACGGTCGCCGCCGACGAGAACGTGAACGCCGTGCTCGGCGCGAGCGCCGGCATCTCGCAGGCCGCGCGCACGGCCGAGGGACACGCGGCGGCGGCGCAGGAAGTCAGTGCGAGCACCGAGGAGCAGAGCGCCGCGTGCGAGGAGATGAGTTCGGCGTCGGCGTCGCTGCTCACGGGCGCGAGCCGGCTGAAAGAAATCGTCTCGGGGCTGCGCACCAAGGCATGAGCCTGCGCGCCGACAGCAAGCCGGCCGTTCTGCTCCTCAGCGGCGGACTCGACTCCACGACCCTGCTCGCTCTCGCCACGACGGAAGGGTACGCGGTGAACGCGCTCACCTTCCGCTACGGCCAGCGACACGGACTCGAGATCGAACGCGCCCGGGGCGTGGCCGCGCGATACGGCGTGG
>PMYN01000101.1:0-7499 GCA_003171215.1 Gemmatimonadota bacterium
CCGACGATCTTCCAGAAGGCGATCTCGCAGGGGAACGCGTACGACGCGCAGCTGAAGGATGCCGCCGGCGACCGCACGGCGTGGGAAATGTTCGAGCTCGTCGAGACGGACGACGTCCGCGCCGCGTGCGACATCTTCCGGCCGGTATTCGACGGCGCGAAAGGCCACGACGGCTTCGTGTCGATCGAGGTCTCGCCCGCCGCCGCGCACGATTCGGAGGCGACGATCGCCGAGGCGCACCGGCTCTGGAAGACCGTGGCCCGCCCCAACGTGATGATCAAGGTGCCGGGAACGACGGAAGGCGCGGTGGCCGTGCGCAGACTGACGGCCGACGGCATCAACGTCAACATCACGCTCCTCTTCTCGATCGACGCGCACCGGCGTGTGATCGATGCGTACCTGGCGGGGCTGGAAGACCGCGTGAAGGCCGGCGGCGTGATCGGCGGCGTCGCGAGCGTGGCGAGCTTCTTCGTGAGCCGCGTGGACACCGAAGTGGACAAGCGGCTCGATGCGCTCGTGGCGTCGGGAACGTGCGACACGAACCACGCGGACATGCTGCGCGGCAGGGCCGCGATCGCCAACGCGAAGCTCGCGTACCGCCTGTTCCGTGAGTGTTTCTCCGGACCGCGATGGGAAGCGCTCGCGGCCAAGGGCGCCCAACTGCAGCGCCCCCTCTGGGCGAGCACCAGCACGAAGAATCCCGCCTACCGCGACGTGCTCTACGTCGAGCAGCTGATCGGGGCGGACACCGTGAACACGATGCCGCCGGCGACGCTCGAAGCGTTTCGCGACCATGGAGTACCGGCGAGAACCGTGGACGAGGATCTCGATGGGGCCGAGCGAGTCATCTCCGACCTTGCCGCCGCCGGCGTCCCGCTCGCGAGTGTCACCGACCAGTTGCTCACGGACGGGCTCGCCAGCTTCCAGAAGTCGTTCGATACGCTGATCGCCGGCCTCGAGGCAAAGGCGAAACTGCTCGGCCGGTCGCTCGCGGTGAGCCGGTAGCGGCATGCCCGCGACAAGCCGCCACATGCCGACGCGCCGTCGCGCATGACCAAGGCCCGCACCAAGATCGTCTGCACGATCGGTCCGGCGTCGGCCGGCCGGGACGTGCTCCGGTCGCTGATCGATGCGGGACTGGATGTCGCCCGTATCAACTTTTCGCACGGCACATACGAGGAGCATTCGCGCACGATCGCCACGATCCGCTCGCTCGCGGAGGAATTGAAGCGCCCGGTCGCGATTCTCGGCGACCTGCAGGGGCCGCGCATCCGGATTGGTGATCTCGCCACGCCGCGCACCGTCGCCGACGGGGCGGAACTGATCTTTGCCCACGAGCCGCACGCCATCGCGGGCGACGTGCCGGTGACGTACGACAACCTTTCGCATGACGTGAAGGTCGGCGGCCGAATCCTCGTGGACGACGGCCTGCTCGAGTTCGTAGTGCTCTCGGTGAGCGGCCACCGGGTGACGGTGCGCACGATCCACGGCGGCCCGATCAAGTCGCACAAGGGGATGAACCTCCCCGGCGTCGACGTCTCCGCTCCGTCGCTCACCGAGAAGGACCGCGCGGACATCGACTTCGCGATCCAACACGACCTCGACTATCTCGCGCTCAGCTTCGTTCGCAAGGCCGACGACATTCGCGCCCTCAGGGCGCTGCTGCCGCAAGGCATGCTTGTCGTCGCGAAGATCGAGAAGGACAGCGCGCTGCGACGTCTCGAGGAGATTCTCCACGCGAGCGACGCGGTGATGGTCGCGCGCGGCGATCTCGGCGTCGAGCTGCCGTTCGAGGAGGTTCCTCTCGCGCAGAAGCGCATCATCGGCCTCGCGAACCGCTACGGCCGGCCGGTGATCACGGCGACGCAGATGCTCGAATCGATGATCGAGCATCCCCGTCCGACGCGCGCGGAAGCGAACGACGTGGCGAACGCCGTGCTCGACGGCACCGATGCCGTGATGCTCTCGGCGGAAACAGCCTCCGGCGCCTATCCGCGGCTTGCCGTGGAGGCGATGCGCCGGATCGTGATCGCCGCGGAGACGCTGCCCGTGGCGCGCGGCATCGGTCTCGACCGGCTCGAGCCCGGCACCGCGTCCACCGAAGAGACCATCGCATCCGCGTCCGTCACGGCGGTGCGGCTCCTTGGCGCACCCTCGGTGATCGTGTTCACCAAGAGCGGTTTCAGCGCGCGCGTCGTGGCGGCTCGCCGCCCAGCTGTGCCGATCGTCGTGCTCACCGACCAGGCGCGCACCTACCGCCAGCTCGCACTCGTGTGGGGTGTGGTGCCGTTCCTCGTGCCGCACGCCGACTCGTACGAGCAGATGGCCGTGCAGGCGAAGCAGGTGCTGCTCGCCGAAGGAATCGCGAAGGCCGGCGACCGCGTGGTGGTTACCGCCGGCGTGCCGTTCGACGTGCCCGGCACCACGAACAATCTGAAAGTCGAGACGGTGTGAAGCTGACGTTTCTCGGCACCGGAACGAGCTTCGGCGTGCCGCAGATCGGATGCGAGTGCAGCGTCTGCCGTTCCACGGATCCCCGCGACAAGCGCACGCGCGTGGGCGCCGTGATCGAGTCTAACGGCACCAGGCTCCTGATCGACACGCCGCCCGAGCTGCGCCTGCAGATGATCGCGACAGGTGTCCACAGCGTGGACGCGGTGCTGTTCACGCACGACCACGCCGACCATACCCACGGTCTCGACGACATTCGCGCGATCTCGGTGCTGCGCGACTCGCCGTTGCCGCTATACGGTCCGGCCGAGACGCTCGCGAGCCTGCGACGGAAGTTTCCGTACGTGTTCGATGACGCAATTCGGCCCGTGCCGGGCACGAGCAAGCCCGAGGGCAGCGCCCGCGTGCTCGAGCCGGGCGTCACGGTGCGCATCGGCGCGCTCGATGTCGTCCCGCTCGCGGTGTCGCACGGCGTCATGCGGGTGTTCGGCTATCGCATCGGGCCGGTCGGCTACGTGACCGACGCGAAGACGATTCCCGACGAAGCGTGCGCACTGCTGGCCGGCGTGAAGGTGCTCGTGCTGAACGCGCTGTTCCACCAGCCGCACCCGACGCACCTCAGTTTCGACGAGGCCGTCGCCACTGCGCGCCGCATCGGCGCCGATCGCACGTTCCTGACCCACCTGACCCATCACGACGCTCACGCCGACCTCGAGGCCGACCTTCCGGCTGGGGTCTACCCGGCGTTCGACGGCCTGCAAGTGCTGGTGGACTGATGCGTCAGGGTTCTCCCGTCCCCCGTGCCGTTGATTCGGCCTCTCAGAAGAGCGAAACTTCAAGATGACTTTCAGCGCCGCGCTAAATCGCATTCTCGCGTCCATCGCCTCGGTCGAAGGCGGTGCGCTTCGCGTCACGGACGCCTCCGCGATCGCCTCACCGCGAATGGACGAACTGGCTCGCTTGGCCGTTTTCGGGAGCGAGTCCGAGCGCCACTGGGCGCGCTGGGCGATCTGGGAGCTGGGCCAGGCGGTCGGCGTCCGATCGTCGTCGATCCACTCGCTCTACCTCGCGCGCGGTCGCGGTGAGTGCCATGGGTTCACCGTTCCCGCGATCAACGTTCGCGGACGCGCGTACGAAACGGCGCGCGCGATCTTCCGCACCGCGATCAAGCTCGAGGCGGGCGCGTTCATCCTCGAGATCGCGCGCTCCGAGATTGCGTACACCGATCAGCGGCCCGCGGAGTACGTCGCGGTGATGCTCGCCGCGGCGTTGCGCGAAGGATTCCGCGGACCCGTTTTCATCCAGGGCGATCACTTCCAGGTGAACGCCAAGAAGTTCGCCGCCGATGCCGCGGCGGAGGTCGGCAACGTGAAGCAGCTCGCGACTGAAGCTATTCACGCCGGGTTCTACAACATCGACATCGACACGTCCACGCTCGTCGACCTGTCGAAGGGCTCGCTCGACGAGCAGCAGCGGCTGAACTACGAAGTCGGCGTGGACATCACGCGCCACGTGCGCTCGCTGCAGCCGAAGGGCGTCGACATCTCGCTCGGCGGGGAAATCGGCGAAGTGGGGACGGAAAACTCCACGGTACCGGAGCTTCGCGCCTTCATGGACGGCTACAACCGCACGCTCGCCGCGCAGGCGCCGGGCGCGGAAGGGCTGTCGAAGATCTCCGTGCAGAGCGGCACGTCGCACGGCGGCGTGGTGCTCGCGGACGGCTCGATCAAGGACGTAAAGCTCGACTTCAACACGCTCCAGGCGCTCGGCGAGGAAGCGAGAAAGGCATATGGACTCTCCGGCGCCGTGCAGCACGGCGCCTCCACGCTTCCCGACGGCGCATTTCATAACTTCCCGCGCGTCGAGACGGCCGAGATCCACTTGGCGACGGGCTTCCAGAACATGCTGTACGACCTGATTCCGGCCGCGTTGCGCGAAGAGATGTACGCGTGGCTCCGCGCCAACGCGGCCGACGAGCGCAAGGCAGGCGATTCCGACGAGCAGTTCATCTACAAGACGCGCAAGAAGGCCCTCGGACCGTTCAAGGAGAAGCTCTGGGCCGTGAGCGGCGACGCGGCCTCGGCGCTCGATCGCGCGTTCGACCAGAAGTTCGAATTCCTGTTCACGCAGCTCGCAACAGGCGGGACTGCCGCGCACGTGGCGCGGTTCGTGAAGACGGCGCCCATGCATCGAGCGGCGCCAACGGACGGGGCGGCGGGACCGGCCGCAGCCCCGGATGATGCGGACGCGGGCGAATAGATCACCATGGAGAAAGCACACATGAAAAAGTTCGCCGTCCTCGCCGCCGTCCTGATGGTCGCGGCCTGCGACAGGTCCAAGCCCGAGCTCGACAAGACGATCGTCCAGATGCAGCAGATCTCGGCCGAGAAGGACTCGCTGCTGAAGGACGTGATGCAGACGTCGCAGTTCATCGCGGACGTGAACACGCAGCTCGCGACGGTGAAGAGCCGGAACGCCGGCAAGCCGGTGCAGGGCGCGGCGGGAGGAACCGAGGCGAGCTTGACGCCGGCACAGCAGCGCGACGCCATCAAGGACAAGATCAAGGAACTGACCGACCGTCTCAACGAGGCCGAGTCGCGGCTCGGCGCCAGCCGCAATCGCGTGAAGGAGCTCACGGCGAACAACGCCGCGCTCAACACGCAGCTCGCGTCGTACGATTCGACGATCGCCGCGTTCAAGACGATCATCGACAACCAGAAGACCGAGATCGTCTCGCTGAACGCGCAGCTCGCCGCGCTGCAGACCGAAAATGCGGCGCTCAGGCAGGACAAGGCGCAGCTCACGACCGAAAAGACGCAGCTGACGGAAGAGAAGTCGTCGCTGACGGGCGAGCGCAACACGGTCTACTACGTGATCGGCACGAAGGACGAACTGCTGAAGCGGAAGATCATCGATCAGGCGGGCGGCACGCTCGGCCTCGGCAAGACGCAGGTGCCGTCGCGCGACCTCAACCCGTCGGACTTCACCGCGATCGACAAGACGAAGGTGAGCGAGATCGCGTTCCCGAAGGCCGACAAGACGTACAGGGTGATCACGCGGCAGGATGTCTCCGCGCTCGAAACGGCCCCGGACAAGAGCGGCCGCATCAAGGGCGGACTGAAGATCACGAACGTCGACAAGTTCTGGGCGGCTTCGAAGTTCCTGATCATTCTCGAGCAGTAGGCACGGAGTCTTGGCCGCCGCCGGCATTCCTGGTGTGGACCGGCCGGCGCACGGCGTGCGGACCGAGCGTCCGCTCGCCGTCGCCGGCGCGTATGCCCGGGCGATGTGGAACAAGGCGGGAGAGGACGACCTTTTCTTCCTCGCCAGCGGCGTCGCGTACAGCATCCTGCTCGCGGGCGTGCCGTTCTTTCTCCTGCTCGCGTCGGGCCTCGGCTACGCGCTGAACAAGTCCGAGGAGGCGTCCAACGGCGCCGCCGTCGATTTCATCGAGAACCTGTTTCCGGCCACGCTGAGCGGGAGCGGGTCGTTCCTCGATCCCGTGCTGCACGATGTGGTTCGCACGCGAGGCACCGCTGGAATGTTCGGCGCGGTGGCGTTCCTCTGGTTCTCGACGCGCCTGTTCGGCTCGATGCGCTCCGTCCTGCTGCACGTCTTCGAGGTGCCGCAGGGGCACGGGATCGTCTGGGGCAAGCTTTTCGACACGGCGCTCACGCTTGCGACGACCGTGCTGATCGTGCTCTGGGTCGCGGTGAGCGCCTACATCGCGCTCGCGCGATCCGGTGGCGTGGAGTTTCTCAGCCAGCTGGGCCTTCACGGCGAGCAGGTCATGCAGCCCATCACCTATATCGTGGGCCGCATCGTCGCCTTCGCGTTGCTCGGCGGACTGTTCACGGTGCTGTACAAGCTCCTGCCGAATCGCCCCGTTCGCTGGCGACAGGCGGCGGTCGGAGGAGTGATGAGCGCCGTGCTGTTCGAACTCGCGCGCAGCGCATACTCGTTCGTGGTGCACCACTACAATCCGGCGTCGTGGTACACCGGCACGCTCGCCGCCGTGATTGTCGTGATGTTCTGGGTGTATTACGCCGCGCTGATCTTCGTGCTCGGTGGTGAGTTCTCACAGGTGTACGAGCAGCGGCACCTGCAACGACTGGCGAACGCAAAATGATGCAGACTCCTACGATGATCGACCTGCGCAGCGACACGGTCACCAAGCCGTCGGCGGGAATGCGCCGTGCGATGGCCGAGGCCGAAGTGGGCGACGACGTGCTCGATGGCGATCCCACCACGCGCCGATTGGAGGAGCGCACGGCGCAGCTCCTCGGGCAGGAGCGCGCGCTGTTCTTTCCATCGGGGACGATGGCGAACCAGGCGGCCATTTGGGCGCTCGCGGAGCGCGGAACCGAGATCTACGTGCACGACGATTCGCACATCGTGAACCTTGAAATGGGCGGCGCATCGGCGCTCGGTGGTGTGCAGCCGCGGCTCATTCAGGGCGCCCCGCGCGTGACGCGGGAGACACTGAGCGTGGCGATGCGCCCGCCGGGACGCGATTTTCCCCGTGCGACCTTGCTCTGCCTCGAGAACACGCACAACGGGTCTGGTGGCATGGTGACGCCGCTGGCGGAGCTCGGCGCGCTTGCGGCGGCGGGCCGGTCCGCCGGATGCAGGGTGTTTCTTGACGGTGCGCGACTCTGGAACGCCACGGCCGCGACCGGCACGCCGCTCGAGGACTTCGCCGCGTGCGCCGACGCGACGATGGTCTCGTTCTCGAAGGGGCTTGGTGCGCCGGTCGGCGCGGCGCTCGCGGGCTCGAAGCAGGTGATGCACGCGGCGTGGGAGGCGCGCAAGCGGTTCGGAGGCGGCATGCGGCAGTCGGGCATCATCGCCGCCGGCGCGCTGTATGGTCTCGAGAACAATCTCTCGCGGCTCGGCGAGGATCACCTGCACGCGGAGCGATTCGCGGCGATCGTCTCGGAGGCGAAGCACGCGAGGGTGGTGCCGCCGGAGACCAACATCGTCATGATCGACCTGCCGGCGGGCACCGACGCGATGACGTTCGCGAAGGCGGCGATGGCGCGCGGCGT
>PMYN01000101.1:7543-86195 GCA_003171215.1 Gemmatimonadota bacterium
AATCAACGGAGAGTCCAATGGCAAATCAGCATTCCGCGGCGTTCGTTGCGCTGGTCGATGACGCGAAGTCGCGCGTCAAGGAAGTCACCGTCGCCGAGACGCTCAAGCGCCTCGCGGCGAATCCGAAGGCCGTGCTGATCGACACGCGGGAGGACAGCGAGTGGGCGGCCGGCCACGCGGCCGCCGCGAAGCATCTGGGGAAGGGAATCATCGAGCGGGACATCGAGGGAGCGGTCCCCGATTACGCGTCCGAGATCATTTTGTACTGCGGAGGGGGATTCCGGTCGGCGCTGGCGGGGGATGCGATCCAGAAGATGGGATATACCAACGTGAGGTCGATGGCGGGGGGGTGGCGGGCCTGGAACGCTGCAGGGGCGCCAACTTCACTTTGACTTCAGAGGCGAGATGGGAGAGAAGATGAGAGTGGCGAGATGGACGCGGCATGCGGGATTTCGACCCGATGCANNGCAGAGTGCGGAAGAGGAATGCGCGATACGAAGTAGAGATGAGTGGCGAGATGGATGCGGGTACCGGGAACGACGAAGGGCGCGACTCGCTTGAGGTCGCGCCCTCTCCGCATTCCGATCCAAAATCAAATCTCAGACCTTATCCCCGTTTCCGCATTCCTCTTCCGCACTCTGCATCGGGTCGAAATTCCGCATCCAACATTCATCTCGCCACTCTGTTCTGTTCTCCTGTCAGTTGGCAGTGCCGCCATTCCGGGATAAGTTCCAAGGATCTCGTCATCAGGAGCTCCCCGTTGTCCCTCTCCCGCCGAAATTTCCTCGCCACTGTCGGCGCCGGTAGCGCAGGCATCGCTGTTTATCCATTGATCAGTGCCCGCGGCCGCGAGGCGCTGAGTGCGCAGCAGCCGGGCAACCCGATCGCACAGCGCCGCGCCGATCGCGCGCTCTCGTCGGCCCCCGGGATGATCAGGATCGACTCGAACGAGAATCCGAACGGTCCCGGCGCGCGCGCATTCGAGGCGATGCGCAGCACGTTCCCGGACGCGAACCGGTATCCCGTCGTGCTCGAGGATGAGCTCACGGCCGAGATCGCGCGCACGCTCGGAGTGAAGCCGGAGAACATCATGCTCGGCTGCGGGTCGAGCGAAGTGCTGCGCAGCGCCGTGCAGGCGTTCACGTCGCCGACGCGCGCGCTCGTTTCGCCGTCGCCGTCGTTCGAGCTGGCGGCCGACTATGCGAGGTTCATCGGCACGCCGGTGAAGTCTCCCCGTGTCGACGCGAAGCTGCGCAACGATCTCGACGCGATGGCCGACGCGGCCAAGGGCGCCGGGCTCGTCTACTTCTGCAATCCGAACAACCCGACGGCCACCGTTCACGGCAAGGCCGCCGTCGCGGGCTTCGTGGAGAAGGTCGGCAAGAGCTCTCCGCAGACACTGGTGCTGATCGACGAAGCGTATCACGAATACGTCGAAGATCCGGCCTACGCGACGGTGGTTCCGCTCGCGATCGACAATCCCCGCATGTTCGTCGCTCGCACGTTCTCGAAGGTGTTCGGCATGGCCGGAATGCGTGTGGGCTACGCCGTAGGCCGTCCGGAGACCCTCGCGCGGATGAAGGGCTGGATGCTCGGCTCGAGCGTGAACCAGCTCGCGCTGGCCGCGGCGAAGGCGACGGTCGGCGACACGGCGCGCATCGCCGATGAGAAGAAGAAGAACCACGAGGCCAAGGTCTTCACGGCGAAGGCGTTCGCGAGCATGGGATACGAGGTGATTCCGTCCGACGCGAATTTCATGATGGTCGACATCAAGCGCGACGTGAAGGCGTTCAAGGCGGAGTGCATCAAGAAGGGCGTCGCGGTCGGCCGTCCGTTCCCGCCGCTCAACACGTACGTGCGGGTCGGGGTCGGCACGATGGCGGAGATGCAGAAGGCGGTGGAGGTGTTTCGGGCGACGCTCGCGGGGTAAGTCGGACAGCGATGGAAGATGGAAGATCGAAGATGAAACGGCGGAGCGCGCTTGAGAAAGCGCACTCCGCCGCCTACGTTTAAGGTGCTCCAGGTCCCAGAGGGCGCGAGCCCGCCAACTCCGCCAGGGCCGAAAGGCAGCAACGGTACGTGGTGTCTTACGTCGCTTTGTCAGGCCTGGAGTATTGCGCGGGGAGTCATCGTCACGATGACCCCCGCGCTTTCCTTAACAACGGCGACGGGTGACGGGTGAGCGGCAATTGAGCGAAGGGCGATGCGTGAGGGGGTGAGGAGAACGTCTCCTCGCGCCTCGCCCTTCGCCAAGTCGCGGCTCACTCGTCACCCGTCGCCGTTCTTACCGTCGCCCCTCTCTTCGAGCACTAACAGTCGCGCCGGCGCACGAGTAATTTGAATGCATGTCGCTAGCCCTCGCCCGCAAATACCGCCCGAAGCGTTTCGCAGATGTGGCGGTGCAATCGCATGTGGCGACGACACTCAAGAACGCGATCGCCAACGACCGCATCGCGCATGCCTACCTCTTGTGCGGCCCGCGCGGGACCGGCAAGACCACGCTCGCCCGCGTCCTCGCGATGGCGCTGAACTGCGAGAACAAGCGCCCCGACCACGAACCCTGCGGCGCCTGCGCGAGCTGCACCCGCATCTGGGCGGGCTCCGCGTCGCTCGACGTGGTCGAGATCGACGCCGCGTCCAATCGCGGCGTCGACGACGCGAGGGACCTTCGAGAGCGCGCGATGTACGCACCCTCCGGTGAGGACCGCTACAAGGTCTATATCATCGACGAGGCGCACATGCTCACCCGCGAGGCGTGGAACGCGCTCCTGAAGATCCTCGAGGAGCCGCCTCCGCGCGTCGTGTTCGTGTTCGCCACGACCGAGCCGCAGAAGATCGCACAGGCCGCGGCGCCGGTGCTCTCGCGTGTGCAGCGATTCGACCTCAAGCGCATCGGCCCCGCCGACGTGCGCGAGCGGCTCGCCGCCGTCCTCAAGGAAGAAAAGGTCGGTGTCGAACCCGATGCGCTCGGCATGCTCGCCCGCGCGGCCGACGGCTCGATGCGTGACGCGCTCTCGCTTGCGGACCAGGTCCTCTCGCTCGGCTCCGGTGACATCACCGCGCAGCGCGTTCGCGACGCGCTCGGCCTCGTGCACGAGGACGAGTACGTCGCGCTGCTCGACATCATCGCGGAGCATCGCGCGGGCGACATTTTCGCGTCCGTCGGACGGCTCGCCGACTTCGGCATCGACTTCGGCCTCCTGCTGAGCGGCCTGGCCGACACGCTTCGCGCGCAGCTTGCCATCGTGCTCGGCGGAGCCGTGCCCGACCTCTCCGAGCATCTCCGCGAGGCGCTCGACGCGCGCAAGGCGCGATTCGCCGCTGGCGACCTGCTCCGCATGCTCACGATGCTCGTCGAGATCGAACCGCATTTCCGGCGCAGCGCTCAGCAACAGCTGCTGTTCGAGACGCTGCTCGTGCGCTTCGCGCTGCTCGACCGCACGATCGGGCTCGAGGAAATCCTGCGCGGATTGGATGGCGCCGGCTCGTCCGGAGGCGGCGGAGGAAGCCCGACGCGTCGCGAGGTGCCCGCCGTCGCCACGCCGCGGCTCGCGTCGCCGCCGGTGATGAGCGACTCGAAGCGCGTCTCCGAACCGCAGGCCGCGCCGCGGCCAGCCGCGAAGGTGGCGGAATCTCGCAAGGCGCCGCAACCGACGGTTGCCGACCAGCCCCCCGCCAAGCGCAAGAAGCAACCGCTGGACCTCAACCGCCTCGCCGAGCATTGGGACGATATCGTCGAACACGTTCGCGCGAGCGGCCGCGGAATGGTCGCGTCGGCGCTGAACGAGGCGACACCGAGCGCCGTCACCTCCGGCGGACTCGTGACCATCGGCGTGACGAGCGACGCGCTCGCCGACGCGCTTCAGAGCGGCAGCGAGACCATCCTCTCCGCGCTTCGAGGCATTTTCGATGGCGTCGAGAAGGTCGCGATCAAGGCCATGACCGACGGACAAGCCGCCGCGCGCCCGCGTCTTACCGCGGAGAACGTCATCGCGGACCGCGTGGCCACCCTTCGCAAGCGCGATCCGTTGCTGAACGCGGCGATCGACGCACTGGACCTGCGCCTCATCGAGTGATTGGGGGAAGCCGGTGCGAACGCCTTGCGTTACCAGTTCTGCAACGTCGCCTTGCGGCTCATATCCGCCGAGGCCTAACTTATTCAACCTGTTATACTTGGCGCGGTACGGGCGGAGAGAGCGTGTCGGCAATTGAAGATCTCGTAACCGAGTTGTCCCGGCTGCCGACCATTGGCAAGAAATCGGCGCTGCGGCTGACGTATCATCTGCTGAAGCAGCCGCCGGAGCAGAGCCGGCGGCTGGCGCAGGTTCTCGCCACGCTCACCGACCGCGTGCGCATGTGCGAACGCTGTTTCAACCTCACGGAAGACGACCTGTGCGCCGTTTGCCGCGATCCGCGGCGTGACGCGGCGACGATCTGTGTGGTGGAGGAGGCCAGTGACATCGCCGCCGTCGAACGGATGGGCGAATATCGCGGTGTATATCATGTGCTGGGCGGGCGGCTGTCGCCGCTCGACGGCATCGGGCCGGACGAACTGACGGTGGCCGCCCTCGTGGCGCGCGTGGGCGCCGGCGGCATCCGGGAAGTGATCGTGGCAACCAACCCCAAGCTCGAAGGGGAGGCCACGGCGCTGTATGTTCAGGAGCAGCTGTCGCCACACGACGTGCTGGTCTCGCGCATTGCGCTCGGGATGCCCGTCGGCGGAGACTTGGAATACGCGGATGGCGTGACGATCGCGCAGGCGATTGCGTCGCGGCGGCTGATGCGATGATGGAAAAGAATCCCCCAACGACCCTCGATCTATGTCCGTAGGCTCCGCCAGCTGGTCATTCACCGAAGACGATTTCGGGGCGATCACGAAGTCGCTCCAGAAATTCCTCTTCGAGAGCAATGCGCGGTGCGCGTTGCTCGTGGACCGCTCGGGGCAACTGGTGGCGACGGTTGGCGAACAGCCGCACTTCGACCCGACGGCGTTCGCCACGCTGACCGCCGCCGACTTCAGCGCGAACGACCAGCTCGCGAAGCTGATCGGCGAGACGGACTTCAACTCGCTCTTCCATCAGGGTGAGAAGGAGTCCATGTACCTGGCGGACGTCGCCAGGCGCGTGATCCTGGTAGTGCTCTTCGACACGCGCACGACCCTCGGGCTGGTGCGCCTCAAAATGAAGGAGACCGTGGGCGAGTTGACGAAGCTTTTCGAACAGGTGTTCTCGCGGGGCAACGATGGCCAGCCGCAGCCGCAGGGCCTTCTGCACGGGGCAGAAGACGAAATCGACAAGCTCTTCGGGTAGGAGACACAGCCATGTCGATGATCAACTACGCCTCGCGCGAGATCAACTGCAAGATCGTCTATTACGGCCCCGGACTCGGCGGCAAGACGACGAACCTCGAGCATGTGTACGGCAAGGTGAAGCCCGACACGCGCGGCAAGCTCATCTCGCTCGCCACCGAGACCGAACGCACGCTCTTTTTCGACTTCCTGCCGGTGGATCTCGGCACGATTCGCGGTTTCAAGACGCGCTTCCACCTGTACACCGTGCCGGGCCAGGTCTACTACAACGCGTCGCGCAAGCTGATCCTCAAGGGTGTGGACGGCATCGTGTTCGTCGCCGACTCGCAGATCGAGCGCATGGAAGCGAACCAGGAAGCCATGCAGAACCTGTACGACAACATGGCCGAGTACGGCTACGATCTCACGAAGATGCCGTTTGTCATCCAGTACAACAAACGCGACCTGCCGAACGCCTCGCCGCTGAGCGAGCTGCAGGCCGCGCTGAATCCGGGATGGGAAGTGCAGGACCCGGCCAAGCACCGGCTCGTGCCCGATCCGTACCACGCCGGCGAGAATCTCATCGAGCAGGTGCCCACCGGAGAGTGGATCGAACGCGCGACGTATTTCGAGGCGGTGGCCGTGTCGGGCGACGGCGTGTTCGACACGCTGAAGGCGGTCAGCAAGCTGGTCTTGAAGACGCTCGCGTGACGCAGCCGCGCGGTGCCGGCGTGGCCGTGGGACAGGAGCAACTCATGAATCTCCCGAACGCGATCTCCGCTGCGCGCATCATCATCTCGCCGCTCATCGCGTTGCTGCCGCTCGTGCCGTCGCCGCTCTGGCGCGTCGTGGCGTTCGCACTCTACGTCGTCAGCGCGGTCTCCGATTATTTCGACGGGTGGTTTGCGCGCACGCGCGGGCTGGTCACGGATCTCGGGAAGGCGCTCGATCCGCTCGCAGACAAGCTGCTGCTCGTCGCGACGTTCGTGCCGATGCTCGTGCTGCAGGGGAAGAGCAACGACTCCGCGGCGGCGTTCGTCGCGAATACGCTGCACATCGCGCCCGGAAACGCGTTCGCGTTTCCATTCGTGACTTGGTTCGGGACCTTCACGCTGCCGTTCTGGGTGGTCGCCGTCGTCCTCGGACGCGAACTCGTCATGACGGTGTTCCGCCAGATTGCGCAGGGGAAGGGCGTCGTGATCGCGGCGAACTATCCGGCGAAGGTGAAGGCCGTGATGCAGTACATCTGGGTCGGCGCCGCTTACTTCTGGTTCGGGATGCAGACGATCGCCGAGCGCAGGCACGCTGGTGGGCTGCCGCTCTGGGACTTCTTCGCGCCGGTCGTCGGCGCGATCGGCGTCGTCACGATGTGGCTCGCCGTCGGGCTGACCATCGCCTCGTTCGCGAATTACCTCCGTCGGTATCGCGCGCTGTTCACGCGCTGAATATTCCATGAACGTCGAAGTCGTCACCATCGGCGACGAGCTCCTGCTCGGCTTCACCGTCGATACCAACGCCGCACATCTCGCGCGCGAACTGGCGGCGGCGGGAATCGGCGTGGCGAGACGGGCGACCGTCGGAGACGAGCCGGCGCAGGTCGCGGCGGCCGTGATGGAAGCGCTCGATCGCACCGGCGCCGTGATCACCACCGGCGGGCTCGGCCCGACCTCGGATGACCTCACGAAACCGTCGATCGCCGCGCTCTTCGGACGCGCGATGAAATTCGACGAGGCGATCTGGGAAGAGCTGAAGATCCGCTGGAAATCGTATCGCTGGCCGGGCGGAATTCCCGAGTCCAACAAGCAGCAGGCGATGATTCCCGAGGGCGCGGTGATCCTGAAGAACCGGCACGGCTCCGCGCCGGGAATCTGGCTCGAGGACGAGCGCTCACCCATGCCGCGCTGGGTGGCGATGCTCCCCGGCGTGCCGCGCGAGATGCGCGGAATGCTCGCCGACGAGCTCTTGCCGCGCCTTCGCGCGCTGACGACCGGAACGCCGAACGTCATCGTGTCGCGCACGCTGCGAACGATCGGCATCGGCGAGTCGGCGCTCGCGGACTTGCTCGGCCCGCTCGCGAAGGGGCCGAAAGGGCTGCCCCTCGCCTATCTCCCCTCGGTGGAGGGCACCGACCTGCGGCTCACCTCGCGCAATGCCAGCGCCGCCGACGCAGCGCACGCGCTCGACGCCGGCGCCGCCGAACTTCGGGCGGTGCTCGGCGCGTACGTGTACGCCGAAGACAAGACCGATCTCGCCGCCGTCGTGCTCGGCCTGCTCAGGAGCCGCGGACTGAAGCTCGCCGTTGCCGAGAGCTGCACCGGCGGCATGCTCGGTGCGCGCATCACCGCCATCGCCGGCTCGAGCGACGTAATGCTCGGCGGCGTGATCGCGTACGCCGAGGAAGTGAAGGAATCGCAGCTCGGCGTTTCCGCCGGCACCCTTCGCGGGTACGGGGCCGTGAGCGAGGAAACGGCGCGCGAAATGGCTGCCGGTGTCTGCGCGCGGTTTGGCGCGGAGGTGGGCGTCGGCATTACGGGCATCGCCGGTCCCGGGGGCGGTACGCCGGAAAAGCCCGTGGGTACCGTCTGCCTCGCGGTTTCGTCGGGTGGCGCGGTCCGCTCGACCAAGGTGCAGATGATCGGCGACCGGGACGAGATTCGCCGCCGGAGCGCTCAGGCAGCCCTCAATATGGTCCGGCGCGCCTTGAGCGAAACGTCATAAGGGTCCCCTGCGTAGTTTACATGCAATGAACGACGACACCATGCCCCCGGGCTCGAACCCGTTCGACGACGCGCTCTTTCAGGCGGAGGACGGAGACATTCCTCCGGCCGAATCCCAGCTGGCGGCACTCGAGGCACAGCTTGGCATCGCAGCGGGGCTGCTCGCCGAGCAGAAGGATAAGGTGCTCCGACAGGCCGCCGACTTCGACAATTACCGCAAGCGCATGGTGCGCGAGCGTCAGGAAGCGGAACTGAAGGGCATGTCGCTGCTGATCCGCGGCATCCTCGAAGCGCTCGACGACCTGGGGCGGTTCGCGCACGTCGATCCGGAGACCACCGACGCGCTTACCCTGCAGCAGGGCGTCGAAATGGTCGAGAAGAAGCTGCTCAAGTCGCTCGCGGGCCACGGTCTCGAGATCGTGAACCCGGTCGGGCAGCCGTTCGATCCCGCGGTGCAGGAGGCGGTCACCACCGCGCCAGCCGAGAGCCCGGACGAAGACCATCTCGTCGCGCAGGTTTTCCAGGTGGGCTACGTGTTCAACGGACTGTTGCTGCGTCCCGCGCGAGTGGTGGTGAAGCAGTGGAAGTCTTTCGACGGGAACGAAGGTTAACCCTGCCGATGGCTCAGAAAGACTTCTACAACGTCCTCGGCGTGTCCGAGAAGGCGACGGCTGACGAGATCAAGAAGCAGTATCGTCGCCTCGCGAAGCAGCATCACCCGGACTCGAACAAGGGCGAGGCGAAGTCGGCGGAGCGCTTCAAGGAAATCTCGGAGGCGTACCAGGTACTGAGCGACGCAAAGAAGCGTCAGCAATACGATGAGATGCGCCGCCTCGGCGCGTTCGACGGTTATTCCCCGCGAGCCTCGCGCGGCGGTGGCGGCGGCGGCGGCGGTGGCGGCGCGCGCCCGGGTAGCGCCCGTTCGCGAGGCCCCGCAGGCGGGCCGGGCGGCGGCACGTTCGACGAATTCGACGTGGGCGGCCTCGGCGGCCTCGGCGACCTGTTCAGCTCCATGTTCGGCGGCGGAGCCGGCCGCGCCCAGCGGCCGAGCGGCCCCGAGCAGGGTCAGAGCGTCGAGACCACGCTGGACATCCCGTTTCGCACCGCGGCGCTCGGCGGAAAGGTGCCGATCGAGCTCGAGGTGAACGAGGAGTGCGTGACGTGCAAGGGCAGCGGCGCAGCGCCGGGCGCGAAGATACAGAGCTGCCCCGAGTGCGGCGGCCGCGGGACGATTTCGTTCGGCCAGGGCGGATTCGCCGTGAACCGTCCGTGCCCGATGTGCCTCGGAAAGGGCACCGTGCCGTCGACAAAATGCCCGACCTGCGGCGGATCTGGCGAGCAGCGCAGCCGCAAGAAGGTGAACATCTCGGTGCCGACTGGCGTGGACACGGGGTCGAAGATCCGGCTGAAGGGGCAGGGCGGGCGCGGACTGCACGGCGGGCCGCCCGGTGACATCATGATCACGTTCCAGGTGAAGCCCGACGAGCACTGGTCGCGCGAAGGACTCGATCTTGTGGTGCACGCGCCGGTGAACATCGCGCAGGCGACGCTCGGGTCCAAGGTGAGCGTCGAGACGCTCGACGAGAAGACGGTCTCGATCAAGATTCCCGCGGGCACGCCGGGCGGGAAGCGCTTTCGCGTACGCGGCCAGGGGATCGCCAAGGAAGGCAAGCGCGGCGACCTGATCGTGGAGCTCTCGGTGACGGTGCCCGAGAAGCTCAACGAGAAGCAGGCGCAGTTGATGAAGGAGTTCGCCGAGGCGGCAGGGCTCGCGCTCTAAGGGCGGAGTTGTACTCCACCTGCATCTTCTGTCACACCGGCCTCGGAAGCAACGAGGCCATCGAGCACTTTCCGGTCGGCCGTCGCCTCGCGTTCGACGCGGCGAAAGGCCGGCTGTGGGTCGTGTGCCGCGCGTGCGAGCGATGGAATCTCTCGCCGCTCGAGGAGCGCTGGGAAGCCATCGAAGAGTGCGAAAAGTTGTTTCGCGACACGAGGCTGCGAGTCTCCACGGACAACATCGGGCTCGCGCGCTTGAAGGAAGGGACGACGCTCGTGCGCGTGGGCGATCCGCAGCGGCCGGAGATGGCGGCGTGGCGGTATGGGGATCAGTTCCATCAAAGGCGGCGGAAGTACATCGCGCTCACTGTCGCGGGCGTCGTCGTTGTCGGAGGTGTGGTCGTGGCCGGACCGGTGATGGGTCTGCTTGGCGGCGGAGGCGTGAGCGTTGCCAACGGTGTGGTCCAACTCTATAGGCACGGTACGATCGCCCGGGTGCGCGTGAACGGTAAGGTGCTCAAGCTCAGCCGGAAAATGCTTGGGATGGTGAGCCTGCGTACGGACCGCGAAAGCGAGTTTTCCATGCAGATTCCTTACAAGACGCTGCGTGCTTTTTGGAAAGGATTCGAATGGGACAGCCTTCCCACAGTGAAACTCCAGGGCGCCGAGGCTCTCGCCGCCGCTCGACACGTTCTTCCCCTCATCAATCGCGGAGGTGCGCGCCAGTCGCAGGTCGCCGACGCCGTCAGCGTTCTCGAACGCTCCAGCGGAGTGTCGAATCTGTTCGGGAATACGGCAGCCTCGTGGACATCGCTGACCGAAGAACGCGAGCGCAAGGGAATGTGGTCTTGGAATTCCGATGGACCCATCGGACGGATCTCGCTGCTTCCGCCGCCGGTTCGGCTGGCGCTCGAGATGTCGCTTCACGAAGACGACGAGCGCCGCGCGCTGGAGGGCGAACTCATGCTTCTCGAAGATCGCTGGCGCGAAGCCGAGGAGGTCGCCGCGATTTCCGACGACATGTTTCTTCCCGCGGGCGTCAGCGCAATGTTGCAGAAGTTGAAACGTTCCTAGTGCGTTGGTAGTTGGTTGACGAATTGGTTCACCAACAACCAATGACCAAGAACCTTCTACATCGCCGTCTTCGTTAGGACGCCGCCAGGATCGGCAGCATCGCGCGCGCCGCGCGCGCCGCCTCGATGAATCCGCCGCCGAGCACGCGGGCGCCGTCGTAGAGCACGATCGACTGCCCCGGCGCGATCGCTCGTACGGACTCGTCGAGCGCGAGCTCGATCTCGTCGCCCTCGATGCGCACGATCTCCGCCGGCACGATCGGCGCACGATGCCGGACGCGCACACCCACGCGATCGCCGACCACCGGCGCCGGATCCACGAGCCAGTTCACCCCGCGCGCGACCACGCCGCGGCCGAGCAGTTCCTCGCGCGGCCCGATCACCACCGCGCGATCCTCGGCGCGAATCGCGATCACGAACATCGGCTCGCTGTATCCGCCGGGCACGCCGCGCCGCTGGCCGATGGTGTAGCGCGCAAAGCCGGCATGCTCACCGACCACGGTGCCGTCGCCCAGCACGATCGGACCCGGCGAGAGCGACGGCGCGTCGGCCCCGAGGTGCTCCTCGAGAATCCGCGCGTAGTTGCCGTCGGGAACGAAGCAAATCTCCTGGCTCTCGGGCTTCTCGGCGACGAGGTTCAGTCCGAGCTCGCGCGCCAGTGCGCGCGTCTCGGGCTTCGTCATCTCGCCCACCGGCAGGAGCATGCGCGCGATCGCCGCGCGCTCGATCCCCCAGAGGAAATAGGTCTGGTCCTTCGCGTCGTCGGTGCCGCGATGGAGCTCGCCGTTCACGACGCGCGCGTAATGCCCCGTCGCGACGAACTGCGCGTCGATCGCGTCGGCCTTCCGCATGAGATCGTGGAACTTCGTGAACGTATTGCAGCGCACACAGGGGATCGGCGTGCGGCCGCGGGCGTACTCGGCCACGAAGTCGTCGAGCACATCGCGGGCAAACGACTTCTCGAGATTCAGCACGTAGTGCGGAATCCCAATGCGCTCGGCGATGCGCCGGGCGTCGTTCACGCTGTCGAGCGAGCAGCAGGGCTTGTCGGGGACGTCGGCGCCGTCGCTGTGCAGCTTCATGGTGGCGCCGACCACGTCGTAGCCATCGCGCACCAGCATCGCGGCGGCCACCGACGAGTCGACGCCGCCCGACATCGCGACGAGCACGCGAGGCTTCAACTGACGCTCGCCAGGCCGCGCGCCTTGAGCGCGAGGGCGGGGAAGACCTCCGCGACGCGATCGATGCACGCGTCGGTGGTGAGCGAGCCGAGGCTCATGCGGACGGCGGCACTCGCGACGTCCGCGCGCAGGCCGAGCGCCAGGAGCACGTGCGACGCGCCGACACTTCCGCTCTGGCACGCCGAGCCGCCGGAGCAGGCGATTCCCTGAAGGTCGAGCGCCATGAGCATCGACTCGCTGTCGGTGCCGGGCACGGAGATGCTCAGCACGTGCGGTGCCCGCTTGGCTCCGCGGCCGTGAATGACCGCGTCCGGAAGCTTGGCGAGGATCGCGGCTTCGAGGCGGTTGCGCAGCGCGGAAAGCCGCGCCGATTCGCCGGCATGTTCCGCCAGCGTCAACTCGGCTGCGGTCGCGAGCGCGACGGCGTACGCCACATTCTCCGTCCCGGGCCGGCGGCCGCGGTCCTGCGTGCCGCCGAAGAACAGCGGCTCCAGCGGCGTGCCGCGGCGGATGTACATCGCGCCGATTCCCTTTGGCGCGCCGATCTTGTGGCCACTGATCGCGAGGAAGTCGAACGGCGTATTGCGCGCATCCACCTCGACTTTCCCGAACGCCTGCACGGCGTCCGTGTGGAATATCGCGCCGCGGGACTTCGCGAGCGATGCGAGTTCGTCGATCGGCTGGATGGTGCCGATCTCGTTGTTCACCCACATCACGGAGCAGATGGCGGTGTCGTCGCGCACGTGTTCGTTCGCGGACTGCATCGACACGGTTCCGGTTTCATCGACGGAGAGCAGGCGCTCCTTCGCGCCCTCGATCGAAGCCTGATGCACCGACCCCAGGACGGCCTTGTGTTCGATCGGCGACGTGACGATCGCGGTCCGTCCCTTGGCCTTCAGCACGCGCCATCCGCCGAGGATGGCGAGGTTGTCGCCCTCGGTGCCACCGGATGTGAAGCAGACTTCGTCGGCGTTGGCGCCGAGGCACTTCGCCACGCGCTCCCGCGCCGCGTCGAGCGCGGTGCGCGCCTCGCGGCCCCACCGGTGCGTGCTCGATGGATTCCCGAAGCGAGGGCCGAAGAACGGCAGCATCGCTTCGAGCACCTGCGGGCGCACCGGCGTGGTGGCGGCGTGGTCCAAATAGATCGGGGCGGGCATGAGCGAAATATAGGTCCAACTGCAGGCGACGGTACCAACGGCGATGGGTGACGGTACCAACGGCAACGGGCGACGCGTGAGGGGCGATCTGGTGAGGAGCGACGTGCCAGGAGTGAGGAGAAGTACGTTTCCTCGCTCCTCACTCGTCGCGCTTCGCCAAGTCGCCGCTCACTCGTCGCCCGTCGCCGTTGGTAACCCACCGCCCGTCGCCTTTAGGATAGCCTCGTCCATCTCATCGAGCGACTTCGGCCAGTCCTTCTTGAGGAGGCGTGAGAGCCCTCGATCGGCGAGCAACTTGCCGCCGGTCTGGCAGGTTGGGCAGTAGTCCGTTTCGTTGTCGGCGTAGCGGATGCGCTGGACGGGAGTGCCGCACACGGGACACGGTTGGCGAAACTTGCCGTGCACGGCCATCTCGGCCCGAAACGCGGTCATCTTCTCCGGAAACTTGTCGCCGGTCGAGGTTCGCAAGCGCGCGATCCACTCGGTGAGTGTCGAGCGCGTCGCATCGTGCAGGCGTTCCGCCTGCTCGTCCGCCAGGCGCGACGTGAGCATGAGTGGCGAGAGCCGGGCGCGGTGCAGGATTTCATCGGAGTACGCATTGCCGATGCCGCTGAAGAGGCGCGGATCCGCGAGCGACCGCTTGAGCGTGTGGTTCTCGGATCGCAGCCGGGCCGTGAACGCGTCGAGCGACGCCTCGAGCACGTCGAGCCCGCCGCGATCGAACTCGCGCAACGCGCCCTCACCGCGCACCACGTACAGCGATGCACGGCGTTTCGTCCCTGCCTCCGTGAGCACGAGGGTGCCGGAGTCGAACTCGATGGCGGCGAGCGCGAGCCTGCGGCCGAGCTTGGGCGTCTTGTCGTGCCACTTGAACCGCCCGGCGACCATCAGGTGAATCACCAGGAACAGATCGTCGTCGAGCACGAACACGATCCGCTTCCCGATGCGCCGCAGTTCGCGCACCATCTTTCCGTTCACGGCGGAGAGCGGCGGGTCGACCGACCGCAGCACGAACGGGCTGACGAGCTGAACGCGCCACATGGTGCGGCCGAGGACGCGCCGCTCGAGCGCGTCGAGATACACGGTGATATCGGGGAGCTCGGGCATGGAGCTATAGCTGCGTGCCGCCGGCTCCGCGCGCGCTCACAACGACGAGACCTCGAGCGCCATCAGGTCGTCCACGCGCATGGTCTCCGCGGTGTAGAACGGCTCGCCGTAGCGGCAGCGGATGAGCGATCCGTAGTGCGCAGCCTGGTGGCGGATGATGTCGTAGAGCGGCTCGCCGTTGGGAAACACTTCGCCGCCCTGGATTGCGCCGTCGAACTGCGATGCATAGCACCTGATCGCGGCGAGCTTCGTCTCGAATTCATCGGAGACGTCCACGACGAACGTCGGCTTCTCGTGGTCTTCGCGAAACGACAGCGCGTGGAGCAGTTTCAGCGGACGGTGCGGCGGATGCTCCGGCTCGATCTTGGCGAGGCCGGCCACGAAGCACGCGTCGCGCACGAGCTGAGCCGTGACATGATGATCGGGATGCCGGCCGTTTCGCGCTGGTGCGATCACCACGCGGGGCTTGAGCCGGCGGATCACGGTGGCCACGGCGCGCCGGGTCTCGGGTGTGTTGGTGATTCCCGCATCCGGCAGTTCCAGATTCTCTCTCACGGCCACGCCGAGCACCTTGGCAGCCTGCGCGGACTCGGCCGCGCGCGTCGCGGCAGACCCGCGGGTACCCATCTCGCCCTGCGTGAGGTCGAGGATGCCGGTGCGGCGGCCCTGGCGGCCGAGCTTGGCGAGCGTGCCGCCAGCGTTCAGCTCGGCGTCGTCGCGGTGGGCGAAGATGGCAAGGACATCGACTGTGGACATTCCCTAAGATACGGGTGGAGCTATTATCAGGTCAGTCCGCCACAGGGCACCGGGGCGGAGCGCGCCGCGAACGTAGTGCAAGGAGAGGACCCGTGCACCGACGAATGATGCCCGGACGCAATCTCACGGTGGCGCTCGCCATGCTCGCGAGCGCCTCATCGTTGCGGGCGCAAACCGTACGCGGCGCGGTCGTCCTCGCCGACAGCACGACGCCGGCGCGCGGCGCGATCGTGCTGGCGATCGACGAGCACGGCGCGACGGCGGGCCGCACGCTCACGAGCGACCGCGGCGAGTTCGCGCTGCAGCTCCAGGCGGCGGGACGCTATGGGCTGACGGTCCTGCGAATCGGATTCCGCCCGACCGTCGTGCCGCCTGTGACCGTGGCTGCCGGGCCGGCGACAGCGGTGCGGGTAGTGCTCAACGCCGCCATGGTTCCTCTCACGATGGTCAACGTGCGGGCGCAGGACGAGTGCCGGGTGAACCCGGACTCCGGCCTCATGGTTGCCCGCGTGTGGGACGAGGCGCGCAAGGCGATCCTGACGTCGCAGCTCCGTGCCGAGGGCGCGCTGCTCGATGCCGGGTGGATCGAGTACGACCGCACGCTCGACGCCACGGCGCGCTTCGTGCGTGCGCAACGGGTCCGCACATACCAGAATACGACCACGCACGCCTTCCGTAGCCTTCCCGCAGAACTCCTGGCCGCGCACGGATACGTCGTCGCCGACTCGGCCGGAACGACGTATTACGCTCCCGATGCCGACGTGTTGACGTCGGAGTCGTTCGCGGCGACGCATTGTTTTCGGCTCGTCGCACCGCCCGGGGATCGGCCGGGACTCATCGGTGTGGGGTTCCAGCCCACGCGAAACCGCGTCGACGTGCGCGATATCGAAGGCACGTTCTGGGTCGATCGCGCGACCGCTGAACTTCGCACACTCGATTTCCGGTACACGAACCTCTCCGACGTGGCGATCGCGGCCGGCGCCGGCGGAACGGTGGAGTTCCTGCGCCTCGCCGATGGAAACTGGCTCGTGAGCCGCTGGAACGTGCGCATGCCGAAAATCGGCGCCCCCGACAAGACGTCGGACAACGGCCGCAAGCTGATCTTCTCCGCCTCCGGCGAGGTCGTTCAGGCCGTATACGTGACCGGGGGCGAGGTGACTCGCGTGACCCGGCACGGCACGCTCATGTACGAGGCGGTTGGGCACGCATTGGCCGTGCAGGTGGTTTCGCGCGATACGCTGGTGGCGCCGGCGGGCGCAACGCTCACGCTCGCCGGCACCGACTATACCGCGAAGGCCGACGCGGCGGGGCGCATCAGGCTCTCACCCGTGCTCGAGGGAAAGTACAGTGCCCGCGTGCGGAGCGGACTGATGGATTCGCTCGGCCTGGCGGCGGTCGAGCGCGACGTCGAGGTGCGTGCGGATGCGCACGTGGATTCGATCGCGCTTCCCGCGGCGCGCGACGTGCTCCTCAAGGTGTGCACGAAGGACTCGGTCCAGCACGGTGAAGGCATGCTCCGCGGAACCGTGCGTGACGAGCACGGGCAGGTGTTGCGTCAGGCCGCCGTGACGGTGACGTGGCAGGGGGCATTCGCCAACGTCAACGATCAGCTCACATGGAGCGAGCAGACGCTCGGCGTGCTCACCGGCGACGACGGGCGCTGGCGGATCTGTGGGGTGCCGAGGGACATGGTACTCACCGCGCGCGTCGCGTCGGATTCCGGGACGGCATTCGGGCAGGCACGGCTCGCGGAAGATCAGCCCTTCGGCGCCATCGACCTCGTCGTAACTTGGGGCGCAGCGTCGGCCGGCGGGCTGCAGTCGGCACGGCCACGCGCGCTCGTGGAGTTCGCGGTGTACGGCAGCGGCGGTGCGCCGTTACCCGGCGCAACGCTCGAGGTCGTGGCCCCCGGAGGCGCGACCCGCACGGTTGTCACCGGGTCGGCGGGCCGCGCGCTCATTCCCGATCTGGCGCCGGGGCTGCTGCGCGTGCGGGCGAAGCGGATCGGCTTCAAGCCAGGACAGATCGCCGTGACCGTCGAGGCCGGACGCAATACCGTGCCGATTCTCTTGAGCGACGCAGCGACACCGTCGCTCGACACGGTGCGGATCGTTGGCGGCAAGCGCGTGTCGGCAAGGCTTGACGAGTTCGAGACGCGGCGGCTCAACCATCAAGCGACAGCGAGTTTCAATCGCGACGATATCGAGAAGGTGAATCCGGCCGAGACGTGGCAGATGCTCAGCAGGGTGCCGTCCGTGAGGTTCATTCCCAGCGGCAAGACCGGCAGCTTGCTCGCCATCTCGGGTCGCGGCATGAAGATCGACGGCACCACACTGCAGGCCGTTCCCTGCTTCATGAGCGTGATGGTCGATGGGCTGATGATGATGGGTGAAATCGACGGACACTTCGACCTGGCGCACTTGCCTCCCCCGGAGGACATTCACGGCATCGAGGTCTTTGCCGGCGCGGCGTCGATTCCGCCGAAGTACAACGGCGCTGGCGGCGACAAAATGTGCGGCCTGATCGCGATCTGGACGCGTTGAGCCCAGGCCTCACGATCTTCGATCCATTCGTTCGTACCGCATACGCTCAACCTCATCGAGAGAGCTCATGAAATCGATTTCGACACCGAACGCGCCCGCGGCCGGCGGCCACTACTCGCAGGCGATCGTCCACGGCGGGTTCGCGTTCGTGGCGGGACAATTGCCGTTCGTTCCGGGGCGAACGGATCATCAGGTCGGCACGATCGAGGAGCAGACGGAGCAGACGCTTCGCAACGTCGGCGCGGTGCTCGAGGCGGCGGGGAGCTCGCTCGGCAAGACCGTGCAGATGACGATGTACGTCTCGGATATGGACTTGTGGGGCCGCGTGAACGCGGCGTACGCCAAGGTCATGGGCGATCACAAGCCGGCGCGGGCGGTCGTTCCGGTTGGGCCGCTGCACTACGGGTACCAGATCGAGATTCAGGCTATAGGCGCGGTGGATTAGACCGAAGACCGAAGATGGAAGATGGAGAAAAACAAAACGGCGGACGGCATTTCTGCCGTCCGCCGTCTGTTGTTGCTGCCGTCTTTACTTGACCGGCGGACGAGCGCCGCGTCCAGCCGGCATCGCGGCAATGTTGTCCGCGAGCGTCTTCTTGTCCGCGTCGTTCGAGAGCAGCATGCCGAGATCGGCGTTGCGCTTGTCGGCGATCTTCTTGCGCTGGTCGGCGGCATCCGGAGCCGCGCGATCGACGGCGCGGGATTCAGCGCTGGCCTTCGTGACGATATCGACGGCCTTCGCCTTGATGGCGTCGGTGATCGTGATGCCCTTGAACATCACGTCCACCGTCTGCGCCATTCTGGCCGCGATCTGCTCGGGTGTCTGCTGCGGCATTCCACCACCCTGGGCGCTGGCCGAGCCGGCCATGACCGCGAGCATCGCCGCTGCCACAAAAATCTTCTTCATTTCACTTCCTCCAAGACCATCGGTGATTGATGGGACGGCACCGTTGCCGCCCCATCGGGACACATGTCACGTTAATAACGGATGAGACCGCCGGAGCGTTAGAGTTTTCCCCTGCGCCCACCTCCGCAAGCCCCGAAAAGTGGCGTTGAGGCAGCCGTTGTGCAACGCCCCGGGGGCTATTCGTAGCGCAGGGCTTCCACCGGGTCCATCCGGGCGGCCCGCCTGGCGGGAATCACCCCGAAAATCAGCCCAATCGCCACGCTGACGGCCACGGCCAGCAGCGTCAATCCCACGGGCGTCTTGGCCTCGATGTTCATCAGGGCGGTCACGCCGCGACCGGCCGTGAGCCCAACGACGATCCCCAGCACCCCGCCGATGCCGGTCAGCGTCGCGGCTTCGATCAGGAACTGCAGGAGGATGTCGCGGCGCGTCGCGCCGAGCGCCTTGCGGACGCCGATCTCACGGGTGCGCGCCGTGACGGAGACCATCATGATCGCCATCACGCCGATCCCGCCGACCATCAGCGCGACCGACGCAAGCACCAGCATCACGAGGAAAAAGATGTCGGTGATCGAGGTGAACGTGTCGAGGATCTGGTCCTGGCTCATCAGGTCGAAATTGTCGTGATCGGCCGGCCGCAGCTTTCGGATCGATCGCATCTCGATCGTGACGGCGTCCATCGCATCGGCCACGGTCACGCCGGGTTTCGGCTTGATGCAGATGAACAACGCGTTGGTCTTGTCGATGTGATATCCGTGCAGCACAAACTGGTACGGCATCACCGCGCCGACCTCCTGGCCCGGCGGCGCGAAGATGTTCGCCGGCGGCTGGTAGAGCCCCACCACTTGCACGGGGCGCCCGCCGGCCTGGATCGTCTTGCCGATCGGATCGATGCGCCCGAAGATGCGGCGCGCCTGCACCTCCTGAATCACCACCACCGGCGCGCCGCTGCGCATTTCGGACTTCGTGAACCAGCGCCCCTCGGCGAGCTCGCCGCCCTGCATCTCCTGATAGCGGTCGTCCGCGCCGAATCCGGAGATGAGCTGTGTCCTCACGCCCTGGTATTCGAGGCGCAGCTGAATTTGCGCCCAGATCCCCGCGTACCCGATTTGCGGCAGCTGGGCGATTCGATCGGCCTCTTCGGCACTCAGGTCGGGGCGAATGCGAATCCACTTGGGCGGATTGTCCGGATTCACGGGCGTCGTCGAGAACACCTTGATCACGTAGAACGTCGTCGGGCCGGCGGCCTGGATCGTATTGAGGATCTGGTCGCGGACGCCCTGCACGATCGTCGCCATCGTCATCACGGTGGACACGCCGATCACGACGCCGAGAATCGTGAGTCCCGAGCGCAGCTTGCTCACACGCAGGGCGTCGAAGGCGATCGCGACGTTCTCGCGCAGCTGGTCGAGCGAGATGCCGCCAAGCGAACCCATCACTCGGCCCGGAGCGCGGTGATCGGATCGAGTCGCGCGGCCCGCCGCGCGGGATACACGCCGAATAGCACACCCACCGTCGCACCGAGCGTGACGGCGACGAGCACCGACCATCCGGTGATGCGCGCCGGAAGCGGGGAGACGGCGGCCACGAGTTCCGCGAATCCCCAGCCGCTGAGCACGCCGAGCACGCCGCCGGTCGTCGCCAGCACGATCGCCTCGGCGAGGAACTGGCGCTCGATGTCACGGGAGCGCGACCCCACCGCCTTCCGGATCCCGATCTCGCGCGTGCGCTCGGAGACGGACATCAGCATGATGTTCATGATCACGATGCCGCCGACCACTATGCCGATTGCGACCACCGCGGGGATCACGCTGAACAGCACGGCCGTCAGCTGTTTCCAGAAATCCACGAGCGCCGCTGCGGTCTCCAGGGAGAAGTTATTCTCCTGTCCGGGCCGCAGGTGGTGGGCAGCGCGCATCGCCTCCTCGGCGCGGAGCATCGCGTTCTCCACTTCCTTCGCATCGCGCATCTTGACCGAAATCGTCGTGGTGCGGCGGCGGCCGTACAGCATCTCGTAACGCGTGAAAGGGATCAGGGCGAACGAGTCGAAACTTTGTCCCAGCACTTTGCCTTTTGGCGCGACGACGCCGATCACCTCGAAGTGCTCGCTGCCGAGGCGCACGTCCTGCCCGATGGCGCTGACGCCCTCGAAGAGCTTCTCGGCGACCTCGTGCCCGAGCACGACCACAGAGCGACGCTGCGCGATGTCCGTCTCCGTCAGCGGGCCGCCGGCCTCGAATCGATAGTCCTGCACCTCCTGATACGGAGGCGTCACGCCGAACACGCGGATGTCGCCCACCTCGCGATTGCGCCACACGATGTCCGACAGCGGAGTGGGAAAGCCGGTGGTGAGCGCGATCGCCTGCGCGTCCGGAATCGCGAGACGAACGGCCGCGGCATCGGCGACGCTGATGCGCGGCCGGCGCTCGACGCGCTTCATCGCCTCGTCGTCGAAGAATCCCACCTGGATGGGCGCGCGCCGCACCTGGAAGGCGTTCGTGCCGACGACGGCGCCGGCGATGTTCTCCTTCACGTACGCGTTCATGCCCTGAATCACCGCCACTACGGCGACGAGGAACGCGACGGACACGATGATGCCAAGGAGCGTAAAAAACGAGCGCAGCTTATTGGCTCGTATTTCGCCAAACGCGACGCTCAATAGATCGGTCAGGCGCATGATGACGGACGGCAGATGGCGGACGGCGGACGGCAGGTTGGACGGCAGTGGACGGAGAACAGCGGCTTAGGGCGATCTGCCGTCCGCCGTCTGCCGTCCGCCGTCTGAATCTACTCGTGTCTGAGCGACTCCACCGGGTCCATTCTGGCGGCCCGTGCGGCGGGCATCATGCCGAAGAGAATTCCTGTTCCGGCTGCGGCGACGAGCGCAACGAGCACGGCTTCCGGCGGAATCGACGCGGGAATCGGCGTATAGATCTTCACGAGCCAGGACAGGACGGCGCCGATCACCAGTCCGATCGCGGCGCCGAGCGTCGTGAGCGTCGCCGCCTCCACGAGGAACTGCCAGAGGATGATGGCCGATGTGGCGCCAAGCGCCTTGCGCACGCCGATCTCGCGAGTGCGCTCGGTGACGGAGATCATCATGATCGCGACCACGCCGACGCCGCCGACGAGCAGGCCCACACCGGAGAGGGTGATGCCCACGAGGAAGATCGCACCGAAGAACTGGTTGAAGATGTCCATGATGCGGTCTTCGCCGACCAGGTAGAACGAGTTGTTCGCACCCGGCTTGATGCCGCGCCGGCTGCGCAGCAGCGCCGTGACGGCGTCCATCGCTTCGTCGCGCGTGACCGACGGTTGCGGCATCACCGCGACGCTGATTCCGCGCTTGTACACGCTGAGGTGCCGCCACGCCGTCATCATCGGGATGATCGCGCGGGGGTTGTCCGGGCCGGTGCCGTTCAGCGTCTTGAGGAAACCCGCCTTCGTGTGGAACACGCCGATCACGGTGAACGGCTTGCCCTCGAGCGTGATCTCCTTGCCGAGCGGATCGGAGTCGCCGAAGAGCTGCGACTTGAGCGTGTCGTTGACGATGATCAGCTGAGCCGCGCTCTGGTCCTCCGACTCGGTGAAACTGCGGCCCGGCGAGATGTCGGCGCGGTCGGTGCGGATCCAGTCGGACGTGTACGCATCGTAGCCCACGGCCTTCAGCTGATGATCGCGATAGATCATCGTACCCTGGTTCCCGATTCGCGCGACCGCGGACGCCACTTCCGGAAGGTCCTGGATGGCGTGCAGCTCGTCGAGCGAGACCGGGGGGTTCTTCCGGTCGGGGCAGGGATCGTCCGGGCTGGTGCACTGATTGTTGCCCGGGTCGCGACGATTGATCTGGAACGTCGTCGCGCCGAACTCGTCGAGATCCTTTTGGAAGCTCTCGCGAATGCCATGCACCGCGGCGGCCATCGTGACCACCACGAACACGCCGACGGCGACCCCGGAAATCGTGAGCGCGGCGCGCACTTTGTTGCCGCGGATCGCCTCGAAGGCGATGGTCACGCCCTCGAGCGCCATGGAGACCCGCGCGAAGAACTTCATGACTGCTGCCTCATTCCTGCCTCAGCGCGGCGATGGGATCGAGCCGCGCCGCGCGGGAGGCCGGATACACTCCGGCCACGATACCCACGCCCGCACCGAGCACGAGCGCCATCAGGATGGACCACGGTGCGACCGCCGCGGGCAGCGGAGTGAGCCAGGAGACGATCTTCGCCGCCAGCAGGCCGAGCGCGATGCCGATGCCGGCGCCGACCACGCTCAGCGTGGATGCCTCGATGAGAAACTGCGAAAGGATGTCGATGCGCCGGGCGCCGAGCGCCTTGCGAATGCCGATCTCGCGCGTGCGCTCGGCCACCGCGACGAGCATGATGTTCATGATCACCATCGCGCCGACGACGAGGCCGATGGCGGGGAGCGCGGTGCCGAAGACGATCATCTGTCGCTTGAGCCCGTCAAAGAACGCGAGCGCCGAGTCTTCCGTTTCCAGCGCGAAGTTGTCGGGCCTCCCCGGCGCGAGATGGCGCGAGCCGCGCATCACCTCGCGCGCGTTCTCGATGCCGTCCTGCATCTCCTCGCGCGAGCTGCCCTGCACGATCATCGACTGCAGGTCGCCCTTCGGCTGGATGAGGCGGCTCACCGGCGTGGTCCACGGCACGATGGCCTGTCGGTCGAGGGAGAAGCCGAACACGCTGCCCTGCTTCTCCAGCACGCCGATCACCGTGTAGGGCATGCCGCCGATGCGCACCTCGCGCCCGAGCGGGTCGAGCCCGTTGAACAGGTGGTCGGCGACGTCCGTGCCGATGACGATGACCTTCGCGCCGGCGCCGACTTCCTGGGCGCTGAAGGCGCGCCCGCTCTCGACGACCAGCTTCTTGATGTCGAAGTAGGCGGCTTCGGTCGCGATGGCCTGCACCTGGCGCGGGCGCGACAGCTTCGACGAGGCGTAGAGGAAGTTCTGGTTGACGATCGCGGCCTTGTTGCCCGTGGGAAGCACGGAACGCACGAGTTCCGCATCGGCCGCGTAGATGCGCGGGCGGCGCTGGAACTCACGCCACTGATCGTCGGTGGTGTTCGGGTTGAAGTTGGGACGGCGCCGGAACGTGAACGTGTTCACGCCGATGATCTTCGCGGCGAAGTCGTTCTCGACGTAGTTGCTCATCCCCTGCACGATCGAGACGACCGCGATGAGGAACATCACCCCGATCATGACGCCGAGCAGCGTGAAGAAGCTTTTCAGCTTCTGCACGCGGATCGTGTTCAGCGCGAGCGCGACCGATTCGAAGAAGGGCATCGCCGCGCCCGTGCGGCGCGGCTACAGCCCGAGGCTCGACGTGACCTTCTGGTTGCGCTCGTCGCTCGCGATCTTGCCGTCGCGCAGCACCACCACGCGGCGGGCGTGCGCGGCGATGTCGGGCTCGTGCGTCACCATGATGACCGTCTGCCCGGTGTTTGCGAGCGTCTCGAACACGCGCATGATCTCTTCCGACGTCGTCGAGTCGAGGTTGCCGGTGGGCTCGTCGGCAAGCAGGATCGCCGGGCGGTTCACGAGCGCGCGGGCGATGGCCACGCGCTGGCGCTGGCCTCCCGAGAGCTCGTTCGGACGGTGCATGGCGCGGTCGCCGAGCTGCACCTTGGTGAGCGCCTCCATCGCGCGCTCCTTGCGCTCGGCCGATCCGACGCCCGCGTACACGAGCGGCAGCTCCACGTTGTGCAGCGCTGTCGCGCGGGGCAGCAGGTTGAACGTCTGGAAGACGAAGCCGATCTCCTTGTTGCGGACGCGGGCGAGTTCGTCGTCCTTCATGGTCGAGACGAGCTGGCCGCTCAGCCAGTACTCGCCGCCGTTCGGCGTGTCGAGGCAGCCGATGAGGTTCATCAGGGTCGACTTGCCCGATCCCGACGGACCCATGATGGCCACGTACTCGTTCTTGCGGATGGCGAGGTCCACGCCCTGGAGGGCGCGGACGATTTCGCCGCCCATGTCGTATTCGCGCTTCAGCCCGCGCGTGACGATCACCCAGTCCTTGTCGGGCTGGGCGCCGGCCGACTGTACGACGACCTTCCGCTCCGCTGTGGTGCTGAGGGCTACATCATCGGTTTGTGGACTCACGGCTTCGTGCTCCCAGTGGCCTTCGTGTCGGGCTGCTTCATGTCACGCACAAGCGTGCCGTCTTTGAGGTCGCGGATTGCCTGATAGGTGCCGCCCACGATCTTGTCGCCTTCCTTGAGACCGGACAGTACCTCGAAGTGTTTCTCACCTGCAATCCCTACCTTTACGGGCTTGAAGGTGACTTTGTTGTCCGCACCGACCACGAAGACGCCCTCCACGTCCTTCTTGCCCACCTGCTTGCCGTTCGACGTCTTGCTCCCCGGGCGCTGGGCCGTATCCGTCTTGGCGAGCGCTTCGTTCTCGCGGACCGTCAGCGCGATGATCGGGATCGAGAGCACCTGCGTGCGGGAGTCCGTGATGATCTTCGCCGTCGCCGAGAAATCCGGCTTGGTGTCCTTCGGTGGGTTCAGGAGGCGGATGGTCACTTCGTAGTCGATCGCCTGGTCGCCCGTCGTCGTCGTGGTTCCCTTGACCGAGCTGTTCGAGATCTCCACAACCTTGCCGAGGAACGTGGTGTCGGGGAAGGCGTCGAGCTGGACGATGGCGGAGTCGCCGAGCGCGATCCGTGACACGTCGGTCTCGTCGACCTTCACCTTGGTCTCGAGGTTGCTCATGTCCGAGATCGTGAGGAGCGTCGCGGCGTCCTTGCTCAGGGTCCCCATGATCGCCGTTTCGCCGTTCTGCACGACGAGACGGGTCACTCGGCCGGTCATCGGCGCGCGGATCGTTGTCTTGTCGAGGAGGGCCTTGGCGTTGGTGACGCCGGCCACGGCCTGTTCGGTGTTGTGCTTTGACGCATCGTAGAGGGCCGTGTTGACGTCCACGGCCGTCTTGAGCTGCTCCATCTGGTCGTCCGACACGAGGTTCGGATTGCTCTTCCGGATCTCGGATGAGCGGCGGAAGTTGGCCTGGGCCTGCGTGAGGTTCGCCTGTGTCTGCGTCTCGGACGCTTTCGCATTGGCGACCAGAGCCTCGGTCTGTGCCACCTGCGCCTGGTATGTCTGCGGATCGATCTGCAGCAGGAAATCCCCCTCCTTGACGTAGTCTCCTTCCTTCACCGAGAGCTTGATGATGCGGCCGGTGATGTCGGCGGAGAGGTCGGCCTTCACGTGCGGCGAAACCTGGCCGCTGGCGGTCACCGAGGCGACGAGATCGCGCTTCTGCACGCCCTCGATGCGCACTTCGGTGGGCTGCTTGTTCTTCCTGACGGCCGTCACTGCGATCACGCCCGCCAGCGCGAGGACCGCGACGCTCAAGATCCCGAACTTCATCCCCTTGCTCATGACGATCCCCGGTTAGCGAAGGGAGCGGCCGACGGCGCTTTCCAGCGCCGCGAACGCCCGATGGAATTCAAATATCGCGTTGATCCTGCCGGCTTCCGCCGACTCGAAGTCGCTGCGCGCCTGCTGCAGGTCGACGAGGCTGTTCAGCCCGACGCGGTACCGTTCCTCGGCGAGCTGCAGCGCTTCGCGCGCGGCCACCGAGTTCGACTCTTGCAATTTCAGCGCCTGGTAGTCCGCGATCAGCGTGACGTGCGCCGACTGGACGTCGGCCGTGAGCTTGAGCTGCTGCGCCTTCAAGTTGTACTGCGCGTCGCTCTGGTCGGCGCTCGACGATTCGATTGCCTGCTCGCGCTGGAAACCGTTGAACAACGGCAGGTTCAAGCCCAGCGACAGCGTGTACGGGTTCGAGATGAACTTGAACGGGAAGTTCTGGTTCGAGGCGCGGAGCTGCTGCGCCTGCGCGCTCGTGAGCACGTAGGTGCTGCAGTAGGGCAGCCCTGGGAGGCCCGCGCCGCGGCGCAAAGAGTCTGTCGAGTAGCACTGGGCCTGCGCCGAGGCGAGCTGCGACTGCGCCTGCGTCACGAGGTAGTTCTGGTCCGTATACTGCTGACTCGACCCGCCGATTGTGGCCCCGAAGCTCAGCGACGGGATGTACTGTCCGCGCGCGCTGTTGTAGGTCTGCTTGGCCGACTCGATTCGCGCCGTGAGGGCCTGCAGCGTGGGATTCGACTGCATCGCCATCGCGAGCAGCTGGTTCAGGTCGAATTTCGGCTCGGTCACCGGCGGGATCGTCGTGAGCTGGACGCTCGTCTGCGGCGGAATCCCGATATCCTGGAAGAGCCGGAGCAGGTCGACGTCCGCGGCGTTGCGGGCGCGGAGCGCCGCCACCTGCTGGGTGCCGAGCGCGACTTCGGCCCGCTTCACGTCGAGCGAGGTGGCCGAGCCTACGCCGGCCTTCGCCCGGGCGAGATCGAGCTGCAGTCGGTTGAGGACGACGAGCGTGTCCTGCAGCCGCGTCTGCGCCTGATCCTCGAGCACGAGGAAGTACTGGCCGGTCACCGCGAAGCGGAGGTTCTGCTCGGCGCTGACCACGTCGGATTCCGACGCCGCGACATTCGAATGGGCCGCCTTCAGTGTGGAGAACGAACTCGCGCTCAGGCCGGCCGAGACGTTCAGTCCCCAGCTCGAGCCGAGCTGGTCGGAGTTGGATCCGAACGCGATGCCCTCGAAGTACTGCGGCTTGCCCTGGCGATAATTGGTGCCGAAGTTCGTGCTCGCGCCGGGGAGGAACGATCCGCGCGCGGTGCGCAGGCTTGCGTCGGCGCGACGGCGTCCGTTGCCCGACTGCAGGTACGTCGGATTGTTCGCTTTGGCGAGCGAGAGCGCCTCGTCGAGAGAGAGGGTCGGCCCGACGGCGCCCTGCCCGGCAGCGGGCAAGGCCGTAGCCAAGAGGAGAAGAGCACACCACAGCTTTCGCATCGTTGTATTGATCCTGGGTGGGGTACGTGTTTCTTCAGGTGGCCGTACGCGAGACCGGTCCACGAGGTTTCAGCGAGGGTTGATCAGCGTGGCGATTCGTCGCGGACGGCGACGATCTTGGTCGCCGGAATCACCACTTTCAGCAGCCGGCCAGCCGCGTCGACCCACACGTCTCTCGTGACGCCGGATCCCTCGGTGCGCAGCCTCAGGTGACGCGTCTGGAGTTCGTGAGTGTCGATCGTGAGGGGCTCGCTGCCGACGAGTTCGACACGCACCGTCTCGACCACATTGCGCAGCGGCGCGAGCACCGAGACCGTGGCCCCCGGACCGCGCCGCGTGATGAACCAGAGCTGGTGCAGGACGTCGTCCTCGACGGCTACGGTTCCCGGCGGAAGTCGGAATTCGCGGGACGACTCGCCTTCCGGCCTGGTGGAGCGGGCCTGATAGTGGTCGCGGACGAGCTTGCCGCTGTACGTCACGGCGGTCCGTCCGTTTTCGCGCACCTCGGTCTCGTATTTGAGCACGCCGCCACTGGTGTCCGCGTTCAACTTGGGCTCGATACGCCGGGGGCCGATCGCGACCACGCCGTGCGCGACAAGGCTGGGGCCCCCGGCGGACGGCGAACTGCGAATCGAGAAGTCCTCACGGCCGACACGGTTGCCCGCCCGCATGACGGTAAAGCTCCCTTCGTCGAGGGAGATCACCTGTGCGCGGGCGGTCGAGGCGAGGCAAGCCGCGAGCGCGAGAAGGGGGATCGATCGCATCCTCATAAAGATACACCGGACCTACGGCGACGGGTGACGGGTGAGGGGCAACGGTACGAACAGCGTCGGGCGACGGCACCAACGGCGATGAGCGACGGTACCAACGGCGACGCGTGACGGGTGAGCGGCGTCTTAGCGAAGGGCGAAGCGTGAGGGGTGCGAGAAGACGTTCTCCTCACCCCTCACGCTTCGCTCTTCGCGAAATCGCCGCTCACCCGTCGCTCGTCGCCGTCTTGACACCCTCACCCGTCGCTCGTCGCCGTCTTGGCACCCCTCACCCGTCGCTCGTCGCCGTTTGCCCATCATTGGGGATATTATCCCATCGTGAACCCTCGTCCCGGCCTCTGGTGGACGGTCGCCGCGACGGCAACCGTGCTGAGCGCGGCCCTCTGGCTGCGTGCGCCTACGCCCGGGGCGCTGGTCGCATGCGGGCTGACCACGGCGCTGAGCGTTGCGCTCACGCTGGCCGGCGACCGCGCGTGGAACCGGATCGGATTCGCCGTGTCGGCGTCGGTGTTCGTGCTGCTCGTGGCGATGACGGAGCGCTCGCGTGCCTCGTTCGAGGCGAATCCAATCGCGGCCCGCACCGCCGTCGCGGCGCGTGGTACGGCCGCGATGGCCGCGGCACTCGAGGTCGAGACCGCCGCGCTTCAGCGGCTGGCGGTGCAGGCGCTCGATGCGCGCGCCGACCCGCGGCGCGCGTTCGCCGACCTCGACAAGCTGCGCGGGTCGTCGGAATCCCGCTCGGTCGTGCTGATCCGCGGAGGTGCGCCGTTCGCGTGGTCGGGACGGCTCATGACGCCGCTCGATTCCCTTGCGGGTCCTGTCGGCGCCTGGTCGACGCCGTTCTACCTCGCGTTGTATGCGATTGCCGGGCGCGGCAGCGACCGCGCCGTCGCCGAGGTGCTCGTGCACGCGGATCCTCCGGCCGACGTGCTCGCCTCGGCGTTCGACGAGCCGCTCACCCTCAAGTACGGGGTGCTGCGCTACGACTACGGATCTCCGTCGAACGCCGACCGCGACTCGCTGACGGTCGTGAGCGCCGCCGGAGTGCCGGTGATGGGCGTTCGGGCGGTTGCGCCCGCGGGGGAACTCCTGGCCGATGCCGCGCGCGAACGCGGCCGGACACGCGGCGGCATCGCCCTTGCTATCGCCGCGCTCTTCTTCCTCGCGGCGACGTGGCGCGATCGCGGCGGCGTCACCCGCCGGCTCGCCGCGCTCGCCGTGGCGCTGGCGGCCGTCGCGCTCGTGCCACTGGCGCGATTCTCGAATGCGTCGTCGTTGTTCGATCCGACCTATTTCTACGTCGCGAACGGCGGCCCGTTCACGGGGAGTGTGGGAGCGCTGGCGCTCACCTGTTCGCTCGTGCTCCTTGGAATGCTCGCCGCGCTTCGGGCGCGCGTCGGCACGCGGTCGCGCGCGCAGGCGATCGTCGCGGTCGCCATCGTCGCGGTCGTCGGCCCCTTCCTGCTCCGCGATCTCGCGCGCGGCATCCAATTCCCCGAAGCCGGCGTGTCGACCGCCATGTGGCTCGCCTGGGAATCGACGCTCTTCCTGGCGTCGGTCTCGGTGCTGATGGCGGGCGCCACCGCGGGACAGGCCGCGCTCGGCGAGCGCAAGGGGATTCCGCTCTGGATCGCGCCCGGCGTCGCCGCGGTTGCCTCGCTGCTTGCTCCCACGCTCATGGATGCGCCGGGCGCGTATCCGCCATGGTACCCGGCACTCTGGGTGGTGGCGATCGGATCACTGGCGTTCGCGCGGCGCGCGCGCGGGTCGGTCCTGCCGGTTGCGATCGTCGCGGCATGCGGCGCCGTGACGCTCGTGTGGGGACAGTCGGTGCACTCGCGCGTGCTGCTCGCCGAACACGACGTGGCGAGCCTCAATACACTCGACAGCTCCGCCGCGACGCTCCTGAAGCGCTTCACCGCGCAGCTCGATGTCGCGCACGCCCCCGCGAGCCGCGCGGAGCTGCTCGCGCGGTTCGCCGAGTCGGATCTCGCGAGCGGTGACTATCCGGTCGAGCTCACGAGCTGGAGTCCGTTGGGTGCGCCGATGGCGAACCTGCTCGTCGGGAAGAAGGAGAAGACGAACGGCATCGAGTACTTCGCGCGGCAGGCGGCGGATTCCACGCACGCGATCCTCAGCAAAGTGCCGGGGATCCCGGGATTGCACCTCGTGCTGTCGGTGCCGCACGAGGACCGGTCGGTCACGACCGTCGTCGTGGCGCCGCGCACGCGGCTCCTCGCGCGCGACCCGTTCGGGGCGCTCATGGGTCTGGGCTCGACGCCGACCACCGATCCGCCGTATACGCTGACGCCGGGCGGCAGCCGGCACAACGCGCTCATCACGAACGAAGCGCAGTGGGAAAGGCACGGTGACGAGCTGCACGGTGACTGGTTCCTGCCCGACACCAAGGGCGGATTCTACGCCGTGCACGCCAGTGTGCAATTGCGGAGCTACAACCAGCTGATCATGCGCGGATCGCTGGTGGTGATCCTCGACCTCTTCGCGCTCTTCTCGCTCTGGTTGCTGCTCGTGATCGCCGACGGCGCGTTCGGCCGGTGGCTGCGCATGCAGCGCCGCCGATGGCTGCGAAGCTACCGCACCCAGCTCACCCTCGCGCTCTTCGCGTTCTTCGTGATCCCCGCGGGCGCGTTCGCCGCCTGGAGTTATCAGCGGCTGCGCAGCGACGACGATCAGGCGCGCGACCTGCTCGTGCGCGAGACGCTGCGCGGCGTGGCGGTCTACACCGACAGCGCCAAGCTCTCGGACATCGCCGCGAAGTTCCAAACGCCGCTCTTCCTGTATGCCGACGGCATCCTGCTGGCCTCGAGCGACTCGGTCCTCGACGCGCTTGCGCCGCTCGGCCGTCTGCTGCCGCGGTCCACCGCGCTCGCGCTCGAGGAGAGCGACGACATCACGGCCAGCAGCGAGGAGATGGTCGGTGCCGAACCGATGCTGTTCGGATTCCGCGCTGCCAGCGCCGACGCCTCTCCCGTGCGATTCGTTCTCGCCGCTCCGGCGCGCACGGACGACCTCGCGCTCGACCAGCGGCGGCGCGACCTCGGCATCCTGGTGCTGTTCGCGGCGGCGCTCGGCGCGCTCGCGGCGCTCTGGCTTTCCGGTCTCGCCGCCCGCCAGTTCTCGCGGCCGATTCGCACGCTGCAAGAAGGCGCGCTGGCGCTCGCCGCCGGCGAGCGGGAGCCGCGGCTCTCGAGCGATCCGCCTGTGGAATTCCAGCCGGTGTTCACCGCCTTCCGGCAGATGGCGCACGACATCGAGGCCGGCCGCGAGCAGGAAGCGCACGCGCAGCGCGTGCTCGCCTGGGGCGAAATGGCGCGGCAGGTCGCGCATGAAATCAAGAACCCGCTCACGCCGATGCGGCTCGGCATGCAGCACCTTCGCCGTGCGCGTCACGACCCGAACGTGGACTTCGACCTGGTGCTGGAGGAAAACGTCTCACGCGTACTGTCCGAGATCGACCGGCTCGACGAGATCGCGCGAGCGTTCAGCCGCTACGGCACCGCGCCGGACGACCGTGCCGCGCCGGTGCCGGTGGACGTCGCTCAGGTGGTGAACGATGTCATGCGCCTCGAACAGCTCGGCGGTGAGGACGTGCGCTGGAACGCCGAGGGAGCCGGGTCGCCGGTGCTGGTGCTGGCGGGCCGGACGGAACTTCGTGAGGTGCTGCTCAACCTGCTGGAGAACGCCCGCCTCGCGAAGGCCCGTAACGTGCACGTGACGCTGTCGGCGCCCGGTGAGACGGTCCAGGTCTCGGTACGTGACGACGGGCACGGGATCGCCGGCGACGTCATGCCCCGGATCTTCGAGCCGCACTTCTCCACGCGGACCAGCGGCAGTGGGCTCGGACTCGCCATCAGCCGGCGCATGATCGAGGGGTGGGGAGGCACGATCAGCATCGAGAGCACTCCGGCCGAAGGCACGACCGTNNCCGGATCCCGCGCATGCGACCTGGCTGTTCGACGAGGCGCGTTCGCTCGCGCACCGCAACCATCCCGCGATTCCCACGACGTATCACTTCTGGACGCAGAGCCCCGGGTCGCGCCGCGGGCCGGGATACCTCCGGCGATGGATCGTCGGCGAAACGGTTGGTGCACGCATCCGGCGGCTCGGCATCGAGACGATCCCGTACATGCTGCGCGTGCTGCGCGCGACGGGTTCGGCCGTCGCCTACCTGCACGACGCCGGCCAGACGCACGGCGCGCTCTCGCCCGACACGATCTACGTGACGCCCACCGGGCGCGTGTGGATCCTCGGGTGGCAGTGGGCGCTGCCATCGTCGGAAATTCCTCCGGGTGTCCGGCCGGACCCGCTCTTTACGCCGCCGCCGCGCGAGTGGGCGGCAGGCGAGTGGCGTCCGACCCCGGCGAGCGACCAGTGGCAGCTCGCCGCGTGCTGCTTCGCGGTCCTCACGGGTGAACTGCCGCCGCGCGACGAGATCCCGCCGCTGCGATGGGTGCGCCCCGATTGCCCGGCGAACGTCGCCGAGTTGCTCGACCGCGCGCTCGCCGCGGACCCGGACGACCGCTTTCACTCGGTTGCGTCGCTGCTGCGCGCGGTTGAGAAGATTTCGGGATCCGGAACGCCCGCCCTCTCCGGCGTGGACATCGCCTCGGGCGAATACAAGGCGGTGAGCGAGGAGGACCGCCTGCGCTGGGCCACCGGCGACGACTTCGAAGTGTTGTCGTCGCTCGGGTCCGGCACATTCGGAACGGTGTGGCGCGTGCGCGATCTCTCGCTGCAGCGGGAGGTGGCGATGAAAGTGCTGCATCCAGCGGTGGCGAAGAGCGACGCCGCGGTCGCACGGTTCCGTCGCGAGGCACAGATGGCCGCGCGGCTGCAGCACCCGGCGATCGTCCCCATATACGATTGGGACTCCAAAGGAGATGTGCACTGGTACGTGATGGAGCTCGAGGATGAGGGCTCCGTGGCGGATCTCGTGCGCCGCATGGGTCCGCGGCCGCTCGCCGAAGTCGCGCCGCAGATCGACCTCATTCTCGACGGCCTCCACGCCGCGCACGAAAACGGGATCATTCATCGCGACCTGAAGCCCGAGAACTTGCTGATCGACCGCTATCGCCGCTGGCGCATCGCGGACTTCGGCATCGCGAACGCGATGGGCGAGGAGTGGGCGGGGTCGAGCGGCACGCCGGCGTTCGCGCCGCCGGAACAGCTGCTCGGTGAACCGCAGGGAGTCGCGGCCGACCTGTTCGCGGTGGCGGCGATCGTCTACTTCGCGCTGACCGGCGCGGCGCCGTTCGTGGGTGAAGACGGGCGCGCGATCCTGGCGCAGCAGCTCGCGGGCAGCGCGGACCTCTCGCACTTCCATCCCGAGCTTGCGAACTGGCTGCGCAAAGGGCTCGCGGCGGACCCCGACCTGCGATTTCAGGACGCATCGGAAATGCAGGCCGAGTGGCGCCGGGTCACGCGCGAGGTGATGAAGCACGAGTCGCGGCTGCCGTGGAGTGCGCGCGTCGCACAGGCGATCAGGAACGGCTTCGGCGGCGCGGCGGGCGCGATCCTCGTGGCGGCATCGCTCGCGGCGTCGCTCTCGGCGTCGGCGCAGGCGCAGGCACCAGCTGCATCTGCGCGCGCCGACTCGGCGCGTGCGGCGCAGCGCGATTCCGTTCACGCGCCGCGCGATTCCACGGCCCAGGCCCTCTCCCGCGTGCACGTGTCGGTGACCCGCACCGATCAAACGGCGCAGCGGGCCCCCTGGGCCGTGGGAATGCAGGACAAGTCCGACATCCAGGCGGGGCAGGCGACGCTCGGCATCGACGAGGCGCTCAACAACATTCCTGGCGTGTACGTCGACAACCGCTACAACTACTCGCTCGACCAGCGCCTCTCGATTCGCGGCGCGGGTTCACGCGCGAATTTCGGCATTCGCGGCGTGAAAGTCCTGATCGACGGCGTCCCGCAGTCGCTCCCCGACGGGCAGAACCAGCTGAACAACCTGGAGCTTGGCGACGTCTCGCGCGTGGAGGTGCTGCGCGGTTCCGCGTCGTCGCTCTATGGAAACGGCTCGGGAGGCGTGATCTCCTTCACCACGGACATGTCGGCGCCGGATCCGCTCGACCAGACGCTGCGCATCGAGAGCGGATCGTTCGGCACCACGAAGTGGCAGTCGCGCACGTCGGGCCGCGACGGCTCGCTCGTGGGCTCGCTCTCGGCGTCGCGCACGATCGTGGACGGATTCCGCCAATTCAGCAACGCCGACCTCAAGCAGCTCAACGGCGCGCTCGACTACGGGTTCACCCCGGCCACGTCGCTTTCGCTTCGCGCGTTCGCGACCGAGATGCCGACCGCGCTCAACCCCGGCGCGCTCACCGCCGCCGAGTACGCGGTGAACCGCGATTCGGCATCGGCGACCAACATCAGGCGCGACGCGAGCAAGGCGATCTCGCAGAACCAGTTCTCCGCGCGGCTGCAGCACACCGCGGGCGACGGCGGCAGCTACTCGGCGACGGCGTACGTGGTGCGGCGCTTCGTCGACAACCCGCTCGCGACGGCGCCGCCGGGCACGGCGGGCGCGACGGTCGGGACGTATTCGACGCTCAATCGCTGGGTGACGGGAATGCGGGTCGATGCGTCGCACTCGCTGTGCGCGTGCGAGCACGCGCCGCGCCTGGCGACGGGGATCGACATCGAGCGGTCGCTGGACATCCGCCGCAATTCCCGCGCGACCGGCGGGCACCCGAACGCCGCGACCGACACGCTCTATTTGCACCAGAGTGAAAGTGTGGGGTCGGTTGGCCCCTTCGCCGACTTCGAATGGTCGCCGCTGTCAAAGCTTTCGCTCAGCGCCGGCGCCCGCTGGGACCAGACCACGTTCACGGTGCAGGATCACTTCTTCGGCGATCACCTCGACAACAGCGGTTCGCGCGCGATGACCGCGACCACCGGGCACGTGGGTGCGTCGTTCGTGGTGTCGGACGCGTTCACGCCGTACGCGAGCTGGTCCACCGCGTTCGAAACGCCGACGACCACCGAACTCGACGTGAAGCAGGACGGCACCGGCGGGTTCAACCCGGATCTCGGGCCGGCGCAGATCCGCACGATCGAGGCCGGCGCGCGCGGGAGCCTCGGCGCGGACGTGACCTACACCGTGAGCGCCTTCCGGCTGATCGAGGACAACGCCATCATCCAGTTCCTTCAGTCCGGNNTCGGACTCGCGGCGCGAGTCGCATCGTGGGCTGATGTGAATCTCGCGTGGACCGAGGCGAATTATCGGTTCGTGAACTACATCTTTCCGGTTGGCGCCGTGATGGACACGCTGAACGGCAAGAAACTCTCGGGGGTTCCGGATCATTTCGTGCGACTCGGACTTCGAACGCACTGGAATCGCTGGACCCTGGATGCCGACGAAACGTGGAGTTCTTCGATGTACGCCGACGACCAGAACACGCAGCTCATCTCGAGCTGGGGGAACGGCGACCTCAACCTGCGCGCGACGTGGACCGCGGAGGCCGGCAGCGTCCGCCTGCAGCCGTACGCCGCCGTGAACAACCTGCTGAACCAGGCATACATCGGATCCGTGACGATCAACGGAGCGGCCGGCCGGACGATCGAGCCGGCACCGCTTCGCAACTATTACTTCGGGATGGAGATCGGATGGCGCGCAGTAAAGTGAAGGCGAAGGCGAAGGCGAAGGCGAAGGCGAAGGTTGAGGCGGAAGCCATCCTCCCGTTCGCCGTTCGCGGGTCGAAGATCGCGGGCCGGGGCGCGTTCGCGGCGCGCCCCATAGCCAAGGGCGAGCGGATCGTTGAGTATCTCGGCGAGCGCGTTTCGCACGCGGTGGCCGACGCGCGTTACGACGATCACAAGGGAGGGCTGCACCACACCTTCCTGTTCACCGTGAGCCGCAAGGTGGTGATCGACGCGACCGTCAACGGGAACGAGGCGCGCTTCATCAATCACTCGTGCGATCCGAACTGCGAGTCCGTCATCGAGGGCGGGCGCGTGTTCATCGACGCCGCCAAGCCGATCAAGACCGGCACCGAACTCACGTACGACTATGCGTACACACGTGACGGATCGGAGACGGAGGAGGACGAGACCGGACTCTACGGCTGCCGGTGCGGCGCGAAGACGTGCCGTGGGACGATTCTCGCTCCGCTCTCACAGGCGGCAGTGCGTCGGCGCGCCGCCGCGGCGAAGCGGCGGCACCACCGGGCGCACGTGCACGCGCGGACGGGACACGAAAGCTAGCGTGCCTACCGCCGCGCGAAGACGTACTGCGCGCTCCCGTCGAGCATCACCGAGGCGACATTCCCGGCCGGATCGAGCGCGAACGTGAGTGCGTTGCTTCCGCCGCGGCCGTCGCCCAGGCTCACCCGGAAGGTGTCGTAGTTCCAGTGTTCGAGCAGTCCGGTGTTGTCGGCGCCGGTGCCGAGCGTCATCCGCAGCGCGCCGTTGTCCATCTTCAGCACCAGGTCGCCCCACGCGGGGTGCGTGTACGTGCCGGCATACTTCTCGAGCGCGAGCGACGGATGCGTTCCCGTCACGCGCAGCGCGTCCTGCGCCGCGCGCGCGGTCTGCGCGCGCCTCTCGGCGTCGCCGTAGAGCGTCAGGAACTCCGCGCTCCAGTCGCGCGCGGGCTGGCCGTTGGTTCCCGCGAAGAGATCGAACGCCTTGTACATGAGCGCGTGCCGGAACTCGGCGTGGTCGATATTTCCGAAGACGTACACGCCCACGCGCTCGTCGGGCATGAGCCCGATGATCGCCGTGCGGCCGGCGAGGCTGCCCGTGTGGTACGCCACGAAGCGGCCGCGGAAATCCTCCTCGAAAAAGCCGAGGCCGTACGTCTCCCAGTGCGGCTTGATGATCCGCGACGTGGGATAGAAGCCGTTCGGCGGACCGACCACCTGCGGCTTGAACAGTTCGTGAAAGTTGCGCTCGCTCACGAGCCGCGTGCCGCTCACGCGGCCGCTGTCGAGGAGGAAGCGCATCCACTTCGCCATGTCGCTCGCGGTGGACCAGATCGCCCCGGCGGACTCGATCGGATCCGCGGGTTCGTCGTCGATGACGCGCACCGTGTCGCGGATTTTGAAATGCGGCGAGGAAACGTTCGCGTCGTGCGCCGCGCGCATGAGGCCGAGCGTCGGATACGACCGCGTCATGCCAAGCGGCTGGAAGATCCGGGTCCGGATGAAGTCCTCCCATGACATCCCTGACGCCCGCGCGACCACCTCGCCCGCGGCGCCATACATGACGTTCTGATAGACGAACCCGTTGCGCATCGAGTAGGCCGGCGTGAGGAACCGCACGCGGCGCAGGATTTCGTCGCGCGAGANNACGGTCAGCTCGCGCGACTGGAGAACGTCGGGGAACTCGAGCTGCGGAAGCCACTTCGTGACGGGGTCGTTCCACGCGAGCTTGTGCTCGTCGACGAGCATCGCGATGGCCATCGCGGTGAACGCCTTCGTGGTGGACATGATGCCGAAGAGCGTCTGGTCGTCCACCGCGCCGGGGTCGGCGAGCGTGCGCACGCCGTATCCGCGCGCGAAGATCACGCTGTCGTTCTTCACGATGGAGACGGAGAGGCCGGGGATGCCCCAGTCTTTCACCCCCTTCGCCACGAACGCGTCGAGTTCCTTGATCTGCGACGCGCGTTCCAGCGCAGCCTTTTGCGTGGCGGCCCGCGACGGCTGCGCGGAGGCGGGAACTGCGAACGAGAACGCGGCTGCCGCGATCAGCAGCGCGCGCGACGGGCGGAGAACGGGACGGTGCATCACGAACCTCCGTGTACGAACTGATTAGACGGCAGGCGGCAGACGACAGACGACGGCTGGGACGGCAGACGGCAGACGGCAGACGAACACTAGGCGGCGCGGGCGCCGTCGATCATGTCGCGCAGGCTCCCGTCGTAGCCGGCGACCGCCTTCGCATCGGACGTGAACAGCGACACGACGATCCCGATGAGGAATGACCCGGGAATCGTCAGCACTGCGGGGTTCTTGAGGGGGAACCAGGCCGAGGTGTGCTTCAGGACGTCCACCTGGATGACCGGTGAGAGCCAGATGAGCAGGAGCGTTCCGACGGTGCCTGCGACCATGCTCGCGACGGCGCCTTGCGTGGTGCAGCGCCGCCAGAAGATCGAGAGCACCAGGGCGGGGAAGTTCGCGCTCGCCGCGATGGCGAACGCGAGGCTCACCATGAAGGCCACGTTCTGCCCCTTGAACACGATGCCGAGGACCACGGCGATCACGCCGAGCACGAGCGCGGCGCCGCGCGCCACCTTCAGTTCCTCGCCCACTCGCGCATGTCCCTTGCGCACGACGCTTGTCCAGAGATCGTGCGAGAGGGCGGCCGCGCCGGAGAGCGTGAGGCCCGCGACCACCGCGAGGATCGTCGCGAACGCCACCGCGGCGATGAAGCCCAGGAACGGGGTGCCGCCCAGATATTCGGCGAGCAGCGGCGCGGCCATGTTGCCGCCCTTGTCCACCGCCTTGATCGCGTCGGGCCCGACGAGCACCATCGCGCCGAAGCCGAGGATGAAGGTGAGCAGGTAGAAGAACCCGATGAGTCCAGTCGCGTAGAACACGGATTTCCGCGCCGCCTTCGCGTTCGGCACCGTGTAGAAGCGCATGAGGATGTGCGGGAGGCCCGCCGTGCCGAACATCAGCGCCATGCCCAGCGAGATGGTGTCGAGCGGATTCGCGACCAGCTTGCCGGGTGCGAGCACGCCGGCGCCGTATTTCGAGCTCGCCGCGGCGAAGAGCGCGAGCGGGTTCATTCCGAACTTCAACAACACCATGAGGGCGAGGCTCGCGGCGCCGCCGAGGAGGAGCGCCGCCTTGACGATCTGCACCCAGGTCGTCGCCAGCATGCCGCCGAAGATGACGTACGCGATCATCGCCGCGCCGACGATCATGACCGCCGTTTCGTAGCTCAGGCCGAACATGAGCTTGATGAGGCTGCCCGCGCCGACCATCTGGGCGATGAGATAGAAGATCACCGTCGACAGTGTCCCCACCGCCGCCGCAAGCCGAACGGGCGTCTGCGAGAGCCGCGTCGCGACGACGTCGGCGAAGGTGTACTTGCCGAGGTTGCGCAGCGGTTCCGCGACGAGAAAGAGCACCACCGGCCAGCCGACGAGCCAGCCCGTGGAGTAGATGAGCCCGTCGAACCCGGTGGTCGAGACCAGCCCGGCGATGCCGAGGAAGCTCGCCGCGCTCATGTAGTCGCCCGCGAGCGCGAAGCCGTTCTGTCCCGCGCTCACGGTCCGGCCCGCCGCGTAGAACTGTTCGGTGGTGCGTGTCTTGCGCGCGGCCCACCAGGTGATGCCGAGCGTGATGGCGATGAAGAAGAAGAAGAACGCCATCGCGACGTTGTTCGGCTGACCGATCGCGGTGGCCGCGGTGGCCGCGGTGGCCGCGGCTTGTGCCGTCGACGCAGCGACGGGCGCGCCGCCCTGGGCGAGAAGCGGCGCGATCACCGGCCCTCTCGCTTCAGCTCATCGAGCTTCGCGTCGTAATGGGTGTTGGCCCACCAGACGTAGAACCAGGTCAGCAGCCAGCTGGCGACGATGACGATAGCGCCGCAGAGAATCCCGACGCTCAGCCCCGGAGCGATCAGCGAGCCCATCCATTCCTTCCGGTACGCGATCAGCGCGATGAAGCCGAAGTAGATGCAGATGACGATCGCCGTGAGCATGATCGCGATGCGCCACCTGGCGGCTGCCAGCGTGTGGTGAGTCGATGTCATGTAAGGCGCCACTCCGGCTCTGCGGTGAAGGCTACTTGGTCTTCTTCCACTCCTGCGCGATGCGTGCGGTCACGATGAAATCGAGCTTCGGAAAATCTTTCTTGAGATATGTGTTTCCCTCCATGCCGAGCCGTCCCTGTGCCGGTCCGCGCCCTCCGCCCTCGTTTCCCTCGCCGTAGCCGCTGTACAGCGAGTCCACGACGTTCATGCCGTTGCTGACCTCGCCGATCGGAGAGAATCCCGTTTTGTCGAGCGACGCGTTGTTGCCGAAGTTGATGAACAACTGCGTCGTGCGCGTGTTGGGTCCGGCGGTCGCGAAGGTGAGCCTTCCGCGCGTGTTGCTCTGCGTGACGGGATCATCGGTGAGGTGCAGGTCGCGCCACACTCGTGAGACTGCGGTGTCGCCCGACACGCCGAACTGCGCCATGAATCCGTCGAGCACGCGAAAGAAACGGACGCCGTCGAAGAAGCCGTTCGACACGAGGTAGTAGAGCCGGTCGGACCCCTTCGGCGCCCATTTGCGGTGCACGATCAGGTCGAAATCACCGCGCGACGTCACCGTGTGGACGACGAAGCTGTCGGGACCCGCCGCTGCGAGCTTGGCCGGGTCGGGATGCAGGATCGCCTCGGTCGGCGGCGCTGGAACCGCCGCCGCGGCCGCCGCCCAGGCCTTCTCCGCCGGAGTCTCGGGTGCCTTGGCCGGCGGCGGCGCCTTTTCGCATGCGGCGATGAATACGGCGAGCGCGACCAGCGTGGTTTTCGCAGAACGTGTCATGGCTATCGGTTGGTTGGAGATTTGAGATTCGCGATCGCCTTCAGTGTCGCATCGTCCACGCGCTTCACCGACGCCGCGATCGCCGCCCTGGTGACGTCACTCGACCCGCCTACCTCGATATCGTCCGCCGTCCTGAGTGCCTCGCGGTACCACGCGCCCCATACCTCGAGAATGTGCGACTCGAACGCCGCGCTGCCACCACGCGCGAGCGTGTCGGCGGAAAGTTTGCGCTCGGTCTCGATTCGCGCGAGGGCCGCGCGCTCGAGTTCCGTTACAATCGCCCTTGCGGTGGCGCCGTCGGCGCTCGCCATCGTCAGCCCGCTCACGAGCGCCGCGATCCCCGAATTCTTCATCTCGCCCACCGAGACCATCTCCTTGCGATCGCCGTCCGTGTGATAGAACACGTCGGTGAAGTGCCAGAGGAGCAATCCCGGCTTCTTGGCGTTGAGGAACGGCGTGTGATCGCTCCCGCCCTCGAACGGGTTCGTCTTCACGACCCACCCCGTGCCTTTCGCCTGGTCGAGGCAGCGCTGCAGCACGTAGTCGTTGAAATAGTGCGGCGTCATGCGGTCTTCCTTCAGCACCGACCCGCCCCACTCGGTGTGATGATCCTCTCCGCGCGTCCAGATCGCCGACGGGTCCGGCATCTTCTCGATGAGAAAAGTGCCGCCGGTCTTCCGTGTGTCCTCGCCGACCATGTCGAGGCTCATCCCCCAGCGGATGCCCCTGGCGCGCACCGTGTCCTCTTTGATAAACCGGTCGGTCTCGGTGATTTCCTGGCCCCACAGGAACGTGAGCGTGCGTTTGGGATCTTCCNNGGCTCCTGCACGTGCGCGCTCCACACCCAGCGCTCATCGGGCTTCGCGCTTCCGCGAATCTCGGCGACGATGGCGAGTTCCACGGCAGGCTGCGTAAAGCGCGACTTGGTCATGACGTGAAGCATGACCGGCCCCACCGCGACCGCGTTCGTCAGCTGCTCCCGCGCGGCGAACGAGATCGGCATTCCCCAGCCGCGGCTCGAGCTGTCGTACGCGATGCTGGTGAACTGGATCGACGTGCGGTAGCGCTCGGGCTGCGTGTACTTCGGCATCGAATACGCGAGCACGCCGATCGCGCCGCGCTGCTGCACCGCGAGCGTGAAGAGCTGTCCGAGCCGCCCGTCGGCCAGCACGATCTTGCCTTTCACGTGCGCGGAGTCGAGGGCGGCGGCCGTCACGGCGGCGACGCGCACCAGCTCGGCAGTCACGCCGCCGTCGGGAGTCGAGAACGAGTTGGTCGCGAGCATGTTGCGGTTCGTCCGGAAGGAGAGCACCGGAATCCGTACGTCGCTGGCGCCACGGCCGCCCCCGGTTCCCCCGGCGCCGACGATTGCGACCGAGGCATCGACCGGCTCCCATGCGGGGCGCGACATCGGATAGCGCTCGATGCGATACGTGAGCCGGTCGGAACTCGTCGCCGCCGCCCGCTCGACGTATCCCGCCGCCGCGAGTTTCGCCGCGACATGCATGATGCTCGAGTCGAATCCCGCGTTTCCCGGCCATCGCACGTACCGGTCGAGAAACGCGACGGTTTCCATCGCGTGCGACGGATCGAAGCGCGGCCGCACGAGTGCAAAATGCGCGTCGGCGGGGCCGGTCTGCGCCGCGAGCGCACTTCCGGCCGCAGCGAGCATCGCGGCGGCCATCGAGAAAGTGCGATGCGTCCGTCGTTGCACGGCTACTGCCGTCCGCCGTCCGCCGTCTGCCGCCTGCCGTCTGGAATCTGCCATCTGCCGTCCGCCGTCTAGAAAATGTGGTCATCTCGCATCAGGATCACCGCCGCGCGACGTGAAACCGACCCGTTGTGGTAATCGAACGGCACGTCGATCTCCCTTCCACGGAACGTACCGGCGAGAATCCGGAGGCCGTTGCCGCCGCGCTTCGGATCGGGCACGAAGCGCAGTTCCGTGCCGACCACCGCCCACGTGCCGTACACGATCATCTTCTGCAACGGATCCTGGCCGATCTGTGCGCCCTTCGAGGCGAGCGTCTGGCGGTACTTCAGCGCCGCGCGAAACTCGTGGTTCGCCCGGATGCCGAGTATCAGCTCGTCGAACTCGATCAGGTACTGCACGCCCTTGTCGTCGCTGACGCGATCGGTCACCGGGAGCGGCTTGCCGTTGAGGCGCTGCGACACGTACGCCGCCGCCGCCGGTTCGGGCGCCCGCGTCGGCGGCGCTGTGGGCGGCGGTGCGGGCGGCGGTGCGGGCACCTGGGCGAATGCGGTGCCTGCGATCAGCAACGCAATTGTCGCGCGAGCCATCGCGCGAAGCGGGGAAGTGGATGTCATATCAGGAAGAAACGTACGAGCGGGTCCTGACGACGCGCCACCGTACTCAGTTTCCGAGCAACTCGCCGAAATGGACCAGCCCCGGGATGTGATCGCACGCGATCTTCACGACCGATGTGAGCGGCACGGCGAGCACGGCACCCGGAATTCCCCAGATCCAGCCGAAGAACAGCAGGCCGAGGAAGATCGCGACCGTGTTCACCGGGAGCCGGCGGCCCAGCAGCATCGGCGTGATGAGGTTGTTTTCGGTGAGGTGAATCGCGACGAAGCAGGCCGGTGCGATCAGCGCTCGCGTGAGATCGTCGAAGCTGGCGAACGAGGTAAACGTGATCACGATCGCGGTCGTGATCGGTCCGAGATACGGCACGAAGTTGAGCACGGCCGCCACGCCGCCCCAGAGGATCGGGTTCGGCACTCCGACCGCCCAGAGCGCGAGTGCCGTGGCGACACCGACGCCGGTGTTGATCATCGTCGCGGTTGCCAGGAACTTCGACGTGGCGATCTCGATTTCGCTCAGGATGGTCTCGAAGTGGACCACGTCGCGCCGGCCCGGAAGAACCTGCGCGAGCTTGCGCCGGAACAGCGGTCCGCTCGCCAGCAGAAAATATGTGAGAAAGACGACGCTGAGCGCGGCGGGCACCGCGGCCAGGGTCTCGAACCCCACGCGTTCGAAGAGACCCGGCCCCTGGAGCTGAACCTGTGCCGGGGGCTTTACGCCGGGCGGCATCGCGGGCGCGGTCACCGTGGCCATGCGGTCGGCCGACTGCTGGAGCACGACCATCGGTTTGAAGACCAGGCGGATCTTCGATGCGACCCTTTCGACGGTCGCCGGCGCCGACGATACCCAGTCGACGGCGGGCGAAAACAGCAGCGTCCCCGCGCCCGCCGCGACACCAAGCGCGCCGAAGACCACGATGGCCGCGCCCCACCGTTCGGGAATTTTCTTCTGCCGCAGCCAGCGCACCGGCGTGCTCAGCAGCAGGGAGAGCAGGATCGCGATGACGACGGGGAGCACCACCGGGCGTCCGATTTTCAGCGCCGTGATGCTCATCACGACGATGATCACGATTGCCGCGGACCGCACGGCGTCGCTGTCGCTTGCCTGCCTGGGGGCGCCTTTCGCTTCGTCGACCGTTGCCATGACCCGGTTCCCATCGAGGGTACGCGAACCGTCGGGGCCGCGGCTTGAATAGTACTACATCTCGACTGTGTTTCGAGGGGAACAGTCCGGCATCGCGGCTGCTGGAAGTTGCGACCATTGGTTGACGCGTTATCGTTATCCGGAGCCAACTCCTTCCTCGAGAGGATTCACCATGCGTCGTGTATCACGGTTCGCGTTTGCGGTAGCTGCGTGTTCGCTCGTCGCGGTCGGTTCGGCGCATGGTCAGCAGGACCCGTCGAAGTCGGTCGCGGGCGGCGGAATCTCCGTCCCCGGTTGGATGGGACAGGTGGACGCTGGCGACGCCAAGGCCGGCAAGTCGGCCAACGATTCGAAGTTCACGAAGGAAGGCAACAACCTTCACATCACCACGGGCCCGGCGACGACGTACTGGAATCCGGCCAACAAGGCGAGCGGCAACTACACGGTGAAGGCGACGTTCACCGAGCCGAAGTTCCAGAACCTCAACAGCCACCCGCATCCGTACGGCATCGTGATCGCCGGGAACGACTTGGGGGGCGATCAGGCCACGTACCTGTATTGTGCCGTCAACGGCAATGGGTCGTTCATCGTCCGCGGCATGGGTCCCGGAGCATTCATGATGAACGGTGGACGGGGTGAAGCGAACGCCGCCGTGCACAAGGCGGCCGCGGTCGGCGAAACGGTGACGAACGAGGTCGCGTTCTCCGTGAAGGGCGACAAGGTCGAGTGCGCCATGAACGGCACGGTCGTCGCGACCTACGCGAAGGCCGACCTCGTCGTGGCCGGAAAGTTGAAGGCCACCGACGGCCTCTACGGACTTCGTTCCGCGCACAACACCGAAGTGACGGTGGCCGGCCTGACGATCACGAAGCCGTAGAGTCCGGCCGGGAGACGACAAGCTGAGCAAGGTTTTCGTCTCCCGGCGGATTCCCGCCGCCGGCATCGAGCTGCTCGAACGCGCCGGCGTGGAGGTGCGCGTCGGGCAGGAGCGCGAGGACGAGGGAGTCGCACCGGCCGTGATGCTCGAGGGCGTGCGCTGGTGCGACGTCCTCCTTTCGCTGCTCACGGAACCGGTGGATCGCGCGCTGCTCGCGGCGAACCCCGCGCTGCGCGGCGTCGCGAACTACGCCGTCGGTTTCAACAACATCGATGTGGCCGGAGCGACCGCGCTCGGCCTCCCCGTGAGCAACACGCCCGACGTGCTCACCGACTCGACCGCCGACCTCACGTGGGCGCTCCTGCTCGCAGCCGCGCGCAGAATCCCCGAGGCGCAGGAGTACATGAAGGCCGGCCGCTACAAGCTGTGGGGGCCGAACCTCCTGCTTGGGGCCGACGTGAGTCCTGGTGGAAGCGGCCGAAGGAAGGTGCTGGGGATAGTTGGATTCGGACGCATCGGCGCGGCGGTCGCGAGGCGCGCCATCGGGTTCGACATGGACGTGGTCGCGTACGATCCGCACGCGCGAGCGCAGGTCGACGCGAGCGGCATCGCGCGATGGGCCGAGCTCGACGACCTGCTCGAGCGCAGCGACTTCGTGACGCTGCACCCGCTCCTCACGCGGGAGACGCATCACCTCATCAACGAGCGCACGCTCAAGCGCATGAAGCCGACCGCGATTCTCGTGAATGTCTCGCGGGGGCCGGTCGTCGACGAAGCCGCGCTCGTGCGCGCGCTCCAGGAGCGGTGGATCGCCGGCGCGGCCCTCGACGTGTTCGAGCACGAGCCCGCGATGGCCGAGGGGCTGCGTGAGTGCGAGAACGCGGTGCTCGTCCCGCACATCGCGTCGGCGAGCGCCGACACGCGGGACAAGATGGCGACGATGGCGGCTGAGAACGCGCTCGCGCACCTGCATGGGAAACGGGCGCCGAACGCGGTGAACGACGAGGTGTACTCGAGCGAGGCGTACCGCGCCCGGGTCTCGCGGTTTTCGGCCGAGCGGTGAGCGATTCCCTCGCGGACGCGGTGCGGCAATGCCTGCTGGCGGCCATCCGCGCGGTCGACCCGCGCGAGCTGACCTCGAACGCGCTGCGAGGATGGAACGCCGGCCTCGCGCCGCGGTCGGTGGAGCTGATCGCGGTCGGCAAGGCCGCTGTCGGGATGGTTCAGGGTGCGAGCGATGCGCTAGGCGAGGCGTTGCGTGGCGGCGTCGTGATCGCGCCAGATGCGCCGGCCGATGCGCCGGCCTCGATGCCGCGTGACGTGATCGCGTTCGCCGGAGGGCACCCGATGCCGAACGACGAAGGCGTACGCGGCGCGCAGGCGGCCGTGCGGCTGCTGAGGGAACTCGGCCCCGAATCGCGAGCGCTCGTGCTCATATCCGGCGGCGCTTCGGCACTGATGACGTTGCCGGTGGACCACGTCGCGCTCGACGACGTCGTCGCCACGTCGCGCGCCCTGATGGCCGCCGGCGCGGACATCCGCGAGCTCAACTGCGTGCGCAAGCACCTCGACCAGCTGAAGGGCGGATTGATGGCGAGGATTCCCGCGGCAGCCGCGATCCGCGTGCTCGTGTTGTCCGACGTGATCGGCGATCCGCTCGACGTGATCGGATCGGGGCCGCTCGTGCCGGATCCAACGACGTACGACGACGCGATCGCAATGCTTCGTGATCGCGGTGTATGGGGCACACTCCCACGATCGGTGACTGCCCACCTGCTCGCGGGTTCGCGCGGGGAGCATCCGGAGACGCCGAAAGCCGGCGATCCGTGCTTCGCGAACATCGAGATCGAGATCATCGGGAACAACGCGCTCGCGGTGCAGGGCGCGGCCGCGGAGGCCCGGCGGCGCGGATTCGAGATNNCGCCGCGTGCTCGGTGCGCGCGAGGCGATGTCGCGGCGCGATCGCGTCGGACCGACGTGCATCGTGGGGGGCGGTGAAACGACGGTGACGGTTTCCGGCTCTGGAATCGGCGGACGCAATCTCGAATTCGCGGCGGCCGCAGCGCTCGTGATCGACGGCGCAAGCGGTGTCGCGATCGGGTCGGTCGGGACCGACGGTCGCGACGGTCCGACCGATGCCGCCGGCGCCGTCGTCGATGGGGAGACCGCTCTCCGCGTGCGCGCCGCTCGTATGGAGCTCGCCGATCAACTGCGAAACAACGACACCCTGCGAGCGCTCGACGCCGCCGGTGCGGTGATGCGAACCGGCGCGACGGGCACCAACGTCATGGACGTTTATCTAGCCACGATTGCGTCCGCGCAGGGCTGAGTCCGACACGCCAATGGCGTGAACCTGTCAACGCTGTGACGAGATCGCGCCATCGTAAGGGAAACTCCGGATTGCACCCCTCGCATGGGGCTCCTACTCTCCAATCGGTACGAAATACTGAGCGCCGGAGTGGGCGATGTCGCCAGCGGGAGCTTTGCAACACGGCGCGGTGATGCAACAACAATCACGCGACGAGAAGTTGTTTCGTGTCGCATTCGAATCGTCGCCATGCGGCATGGTGATGGTCGATCGCGACGGTACGGTCATTCTCGTCAATCGCGAAATCGAGCGACTCTTCGGGTACGCGCGGGAGGACCTGCTCGGGCGGTCGATCGACACGCTCGTGCCGCAGAACCTGCGCGCCGAGCATCCGGAGAACCGCGCGGCGTTTATCGCGTATCCCCAGATTCGCGCGATGGGCGCCGGACGCGAACTCCTCGGACGCCGCCGCGACGGATCTGAAGTTCCCGTGGAGATCGGGTTGAATCCCGTCGAAACTGACGACGGACTCTGCGTCCTGGCGTCCGTCGTCGATCTGAGCGCCCGGAAGCGCGCCGAGGAAGAGCTCCGGCGATCCAACGAGGAGCTCGAGCAATTCGCGTCCGTCGCGTCGCACGAGCTTCGAGAGCCGCTGCGAACCGTTGCGAGCTACGTGGATCTGCTCGAGCGGCGTTACGGCGACAAGCTCGATTCCGCAGCAACGGAGTTCATCGCGATTGCCGTGGACGGAGCGAAGCGGATGCAGCGCATGGTCGATGACCTGCTTTCGTACTCGCGTGTGGGGTCGCGCGGCGGCGAAATGGTGCCGACGGACTCGGGCGTCGCGTTCGACGTGGCGATCAAGAACCTCGGCGCCGCGATCGCCGAAACGGAGGCGCGCGTCGAACATTCGGCGCTTCCGGTGGTGCGCGCCGATGCCTCACAGCTGCAGCGGCTGTTCACGAACCTCATCGGCAACGCCGTCAAGTTCCGCGGCACGGAGCGGCCGCTCGTGCGCGTCGCCGCCGCTCGCGACGGCGCGTTCTGGCGGTTCACTGTGACCGACAACGGGATCGGGATCAATCCGAAAGACTTCGAGCGAATCTTCGTGATCTTCCAGCGCCTGCACCTGCGCGAGGAGTATCCCGGGACGGGCATCGGCTTGGCAATCTGCTGGAAGATCGTCGAGCGCCATGGTGGGCGGATCTGGGTGGAATCGACACCCGGCAGCGGCTCGACTTTCGTGTTCACGCTTCCAGCCGGGCCGGAGCAATGAAGGCGCGCCCAGCCGTCGCGCCGGCGATGGTCAAGGTGCTGCTGGTCGAGGACAACGCCGCCGACGCGCGCCTCGTGACGGAATTCCTCCTCGAGGACGAACCGCAGCGCTTCAATGTGACGCATGCGCCCCTGCTCGGCCGCGCGTTGGAGAACCTCCACGCCGGGGGATTCAACGCGATCGTCCTCGATCTTGGCCTGCCCGACAGCCAAGGGCTGGAGACGCTCGCACGTGTGCGCGCCGAGGCCCCTGGCGCACCGATCATCGTGCTGACCGGCCTGGACGACGAGGGCCTGGGGATGCAGGCGGTGCTCAATGGTGCACAGGACTATCTCGTGAAGGGCGCGGTGACGTCCCAGCTTCTCCGGCATGCGCTCGAGTTCGCGATCGAGAGGGCGAACGTGGAGGCGGCCACTCGCGATCGAGAAGAGCGCTTCCGTGAGCTCACGGAGAACATGACGGAGGTGTTCTTCGTGCTCGACGCGCAATTCCGTGAGACGCTGTACGTGAGCCCGGGCTATCGGACGGTCTGGGGCAGGTCCTGTGAAAGCTTGTACGCACGTCCGGGTTCCTTCCTCGAGGCGGTGGTGAAGGAAGACCTGGGAACGCTCCGCGAGAGCATTGCCCGCGTGCAGGGCGGGGAGGACGTCGCCGAGATCGAATTCCGCATCACCCGGCCGGATGGGGAGCAGCGGTGGATTCTCACTCACGGGGCACCGGTGCGGAACGCGCAAGGAGAGGTGTACCGCATTGCCGGCGTCTGCATGGACATCACCGAGCGCCGTCGCGCGATCGAAGCCCTCGAGGAAAGCGAGGCTCGGTACCGGCTCCTGTCCGAGACGTCGTTCGACGGGGTCGCGGTGTCGGAGCAGGGCATCATCTGCGAAGCGAACAAGGGCATCGCCGAGATATTCGGCTACGGCATGGACGAGCTGATCGGCATGGCGATCGTCGACTTCATTGCGGATGAGTCGGTCGTTGAAGTACAGCGCCGGATGGCCCAGGATGTCAGCGGCAGGTACGAACTGTTCGCGAAGCACAGGGATGGCCACAAGATGTGGATCGAGGTGGCCGCCAACTCCCATTTCGTTCGCGGCCGCCTGCAGCGCGTCACCGCAATCCGGGACCTCACCGAGAAGCACAGCCTCGAACGACGATACCTGCAGGCCCAGAAGATGGAGGTGGTGGGCCGGCTCGCGGGCGGCGTCGCGCATGACTTCAACAACCTGCTGACCATCATCTCGAGCTATATCAGTCTCGTGCTCTCGGAGAACACGCTCGCCGAGACCGTTTGCGACGACCTCAAGGAGGCCGCAAAGGCCGCCGACTCGGCGGCGGCGCTGACGCGCCAGCTGCTCGTGTTCAGCAAGCAGCAGGTGATCGAGACGAAGTCGCTCGACCTGAACGAAGTGGTGCTCAAGGCGGAGAAGATGCTGCGGCGCGTGATCGGCGAGGACATCACGGTCGTCACGAAGCTGCGCGAGGATCTCGGCCGCGTGCAAGCCGACTTCGGCCAGCTCGAGCAGGTCATCATGAACATGGCGGTCAACGCGCGCGACGCGATGCCGGGCGGCGGACAGCTCACAATCGAGACCGCGAACGCCAATCTCGCCGAGGATCGCGTTGTCGAGCATTTCGCGGCGAAAGCCGGCGCATACGTGATGCTCAGATTTTGTGATACGGGCATCGGGATGGACGAAAGTACCAGGGTCCGGATATTCGAACCGTTCTTCACCACGAAGGAAACCGGGAAGGGCACCGGGCTCGGGCTCTCGATGGTGTTCGGCATCGTGCAGCAGGGTGCCGGGTACATCACGGTGGATTCGCTCGTTCGCAAGGGAACGACGTTCACCATCTACTTGCCGCGCGTGGACGCGGTGCCCGTGCCCGAGGCTTCAGCGCCCGCGCACGCCTCGGCTCACGGAACCGAGACCATCCTTCTCGTCGAGGACGTGGAGGAGGTTCGTGAAATCGTGCACCGTGTGCTCGCGGGACACGGCTACACCGTGTTCGACGCGGTCGATGCGCCGTCGGCACTCGCGCGCTCCGTCTCCTACGACGGGCCGATTCACTTGCTGCTCACCGACGTGGTGCTCCCGGGCCTGAGTGGGCGCGAACTCGCCGAGCAGTTGAAGCGCATGCGACCGGAGTTGAAACTCCTGCTCATGTCCGGCTACTCGGCGGGTGACGCGGTCATGCCCGGCCGGGCCCTCGGTCGCGGCGTCGCGTTGTTGCAAAAGCCGTTCACGCCCGAGACGCTGGCGCGACGCGTGCGCGAAGTGCTCGACTGAACCGCTTGAGGGCGTTCGATGCGGGTGAAAGGATTTTGATGATGCATGATCCCGCGCGACGACGGATCGTCCGGTATGCTCGCCGCCGTCCGCTCAGCCGCCGTGCTTGGCATCGAGGCCTACGACGTCACCGTCGAGGTCGATGTGGCGGCGGGGCTCCCCGCGTGGACGATCGTCGGCCTCGCCAGCGGCGCCGTTAAAGAAGCGCGCGAGCGGGTCACCGCGGCGATCGCGAACTCGGGGTTCGAGCTTCCATCGCGGCGCGTGACGGTAAACCTCTCCCCGGCCGACGTGCGGAAAGACGGCACCGCGTTCGATCTGCCGATCGCGCTGGGCTTGCTCTCCGCGACGGGACAGCTCGACGCCCCCGCGCTCGACGGACTGCTCGTCGCGGGAGAGCTCGGGCTCGATGGATCCATCCGTCCGATTCGGGGCGCGCTGCCGCTCGCGCGTTCGGCGGCCCGCAGCAGCGTGCGCGCACTGGTGATCCCCGAAGGCAATACCGCCGAGGCGATGCTCGTGACGAGCGCCCGCCTCGCGACCGCGCCGACGCTGCGCGCGCTCGTGGACGCGCTGCGGGCTCGCCAACTGCCCAGTGCTGCCGCGCCGCCGGCGCGACCTGACGCGACCGGCGACGCGCTGGACTTTGCGGACGTCATCGGCCAGCCCGTCGCGAAGCGCGCGCTCGAGATTGCCGCGGCCGGATCGCACAATGTGCTGCTCGTCGGCCCACCCGGCGCCGGGAAGACGATGCTGGCGCGCCGCCTCCCCGGAATCCTCCCCGCGCTCGACGAGGCCGCGCTGCTCGAGGTCGTCGCCGTCCACTCCGTGGGCGGCCTGCTCCCGCCCGGCACGTATCCATCGCGCACGCCGCCGTTCCGCGCGCCGCATCACACGATCTCGATGGCTGGACTGATCGGCGGCGGTCCCGGCCCGCGGCCGGGCGAGGTGAGCCTCGCGCATCGCGGCGTGCTCTTTCTCGACGAGATGCTCGAGCTTCCGCGCCACGTGCTCGACGCAATGCGGCAGCCGCTCGAGGACGGACGCGTGGTGATCGCGCGCGCCGCGCATGCCGTGGCGTACCCGGCGCGATTCCAGCTGATAGGTGCGTGCAATCCGTGTCCGTGCGGAAAGGCGGGCGACCCCAATGCCAACTGCTCCTGCAGCTCCGCCGACATCGAACGCTACGGCGCGCGCCTTTCCGGTCCTCTCGCCGACCGTATCGACCTCCATGCGCACGTCGGCGCGGTCGCACTCGCGGCGCTCGGCGCAACGAACACCGAGGAGCGCTCCGAGTCGGTACGCGCACGTGTCGAAGCCGCGCGGCAATGCCAGCGGGAGCGCTACGCGTCGCTCACCGGCACGCGGACCAACGCGGACGTGCCGGGACGATGGCTGCTTTCGCACGGTGGAGTCACCACGTCTGCGCGAGTCGTGCTGGAGCAGGCCGCCGAACGGTTACACCTGAGCGCGCGCGGCTATCACCGCGCGCTTCGGGTGGCCCGCACGATCGCCGACCTCGATGGCGCCGACGACGTTGCTGACGCGGCGGTCGCCGAGGCGCTCCGTTACCGCAGCCTCGGCGCCGCCTGACCCGCTATGTGAGCGCCGCCAGCGCCGCCTCGAGCCGCGGCATCGCCTCGGCGATCTGCGCTTCGCTCACTGCGCCCACGCTCAGCCGGAACCAGCCCGTGTCCTCCGGCACGCCGAAGGCCTGGAACGCCACCACGCCGATCCGCGCGGCCGCGAGGATCCACGCGCGAACGTCCTCGTTGGTCTTCAGCACCTTCCCTTCGGGCGTGCGCTTCCCGAATGGATGGATGCGCGCGCTGAGGTAGATCGCGCCCATCGGCGCGATGACGTCCACGGGCAGGCCCTTCGCCTTCATGCGCCCGAGTGCCTGGTACGTCGCATCGAGCCGGCGCTGGATGCCCGAGATGAACGTCGCGTGATACTCGGCGCAGCCCGCCGGATCATCGAGCAGCGCGGCGGTGGCGAACTGCTCCGCGCGCGGCGCCCACGCGCCCACGTGGCCGTTGATCGCGCTCATGCGCTCCGTCACGTCCACCGGCCCCACGGACCAACCCACACGCACTCCCGTCGCCGCGAACGCCTTCGAGATGCCGTCGACGAAGATCGTATAGCGCGCCATCTCGGGTACGAGCTCGGGCGGCGTCACATGCTTCGTCCCGCCAACGCAGAGCGGCCAGTAGATCTGGTCGTACATCAGGTAGAGAGGGCGCTCGCCGGACGCGGACCTGCGCTCGTTCTCCGCGACGATGGCCTCGGAGATGCCCTGCAGCGCGTCGGGCTCGATCGCGGTGCCCGTGGGATTGGCCGGCGAGTTCAGGCAGACGAGGCGCGCGGTCGGCAGCTCGGGCGCGAGATCCTCGAGCGTCGGCAGGAACCGGTTCTCGCCCGTGCACGGGATCGGCACGCCCGTCGCGCCGAGCATGTGGATGTAGTGCACGTTGTTCCACGATGGCAGCGGATACAGCACGCGGTCGCCCTCATCGACGACGGCACGGTAGAGTGCGTAGATGAGCGGCCGCGCGCCGGCGGCGATGAGGATCGACTCCACCGGGTAGTCGAGGCCGAGGCCGCGCTTGTAGTAGCGCTGCACGGCCTGACGCAGCTCCGGGATGCCGTCGGAGGGCGGGTAGTTGGTCTCCCCGGCCTCGAGCGCCTTCGCGATGCCCGTACGCAAACGCTCCGGGATCGGGAACTGTTTCGGGTCGAAATCGCCGACGGTGAGGTTGCAGATGGACTTGCCGGCTCGAACGAGGCCGCGGATCTCGGCGGCGACCTTGAGGATTTCGGAGGCGACGAGTCCGCGGGCCATGTCGGAGGCGCGGCCGGGACCGGTCTGCCTGGCGAGTGCGGTGAGGTCGAGTGCTGACGGCGGGGCGGATGCGCTCATGCCTGAAATCTGTCGTCGTGGCACGCGCGTCGAAAGTGCTGCCCGCGACTCGCTTATCTTTCCTCCCGTGAACCCTGGACACCGTCACCGAGCACCCCACCCCGCCTGATGGGATCGTCGAGCGAGGGCGCATTCAGCCGCGGAGAGCCGCACAAGTACGTCATCGCGTTCGCGGTGGTGCTCGCGTCGCTGCTGCCGGTCATCGACAGCTCGATCGTGAACGTCGCGCTCCCCGACATGATGGGGAACCTCGGCGCGTCGCTCGACGAGATCGCCTGGGTCTCCACCGGTTATATCCTCGCGAGCGTGATCATCATTCCGCTCACCGGGTGGCTCGGCGGCATGTTCGGGCGCAAGCGCTATTTCGTGGGGTCGATCTTCCTCTTCACGGCGGCGAGCTTCTTCTGCGGGGCGGCGCACTCGCTCGCCGTGCTGATCTTCTGGCGTGTGGTGCAGGGCATCGGCGGCGGCGCGCTCATGACCGTATCGCAGGCCGTGCTCCTCGAGACCTTCCCGCCCGAGGAGGCGGGGATGGCGATGGCATTCTTCGGGCTCGGAGTGATGGTGGGCCCAACGATCGGCCCGACGCTCGGCGGCTGGATCACGGACAACTGGAGCTGGCCGTGGATCTTCTACATCAACGTGCCGCTCGGCATCCTCGCCGCTTTCGGGATCGCGACGTACGTGCACGATTCCGCGCACCAACGCCGTTCGCCCACGGTGGATTACATCGGGATTTCCCTGCTCATCGTCAGCGTGGCGTCGCTGCAATACCTGCTCGAATACGGCCAGCGTGACGACTGGTTCGACTCGAAGCTCATGATCGCCCTCGCGATCTCATTTGTAGTCGCCGGCGCGCTGCTCGTGTGGCGCGAGCTCACCACGGACCACCCCGTGATCGACTTCCGCGTGCTGCGCCACCGGCAGATGTGGGTCGGCACGCTCCTCGGCATCGTGATGGGTGTCGGGCTGTTCGCGTCGGTGTTCACGCTGCCGGTGTTCCTGCAGAACAATCTGCGCATGACCGCGCAGCAGACGGGAATCGTCCTCCTCCCGGGCGCGATCGCCACGGCGCTCTCGATGTGGGTGGTGGGACGTCTCACGAGGAAGTTCGACCCACGATTCCTGATCGCGTGCGGCGCGGCGACCTTCGCGCTGGCGATGTGGCAGCTCTCACAGGTGACGAGCGACAGCGGCCGCACGGATTTCTTCTTGCCGCTCATCCTGCGCGGCTTCGGTCTCGGGCTCATGTTCGTGCCGCTCACGATGGTGACGCTCGCGGAGCTCTCGCGCCCGGAACTGCCGCAGGGGACCGGACTCTTCAACTTCTTCCGGCAGCTCGGCGGATCGCTCGGCATCGCCGCCGTCGCGACGATCGTATCGCACGACACCGCGAAGGTGCGGGCGCTCTTGTCGGAGCATGTGACATCCATGGACCCCGGGAGCCTCGCGCGCGTCACGATGCTCGCGCGCGGTTTCGCGGCGCGCGGCGCGGACGCGGGGACCGCGCTCCGCCGCGCGTACGCCGTGATCGACCGGGAGATACTGGGGCAGGCGAGCGTGATCGCCTACTCGCACACCTACATGCTGGCCGCAGGGCTCGTGCTGGCGCTGATCCCGCTGCTGGTGCTCGTGCGGAAGACGAAGAGCGCCAATGCTGCAGAGGTGATGCTGGAGTAGTATTTTTCGCGGGTGAAGATCACTCGCCGAATTCTCAGGGCAGCCGCTCTCGCAGCCGCTGTCGCAGCCGTTTCCTCCACGGCTGTCGCCGTGTGCCTGGCCGCCTGCTCCAGCCGCGCGTCGGCGCAGGGCGCTCCCGATACGCTCGCGCACATCGCGTTCACGAACGCCACCGTCATCGATGGCTCGGGCGCCGCGCCCGCGCCGAAGCAGACCATCCTCGTGAATCGCGGCCTCATCGAGGACATCTTCGAGACCGGGAGCCGGGCGCTTCCCCCGGATGTGCGCACCGTGGATCTGACCGGGAGGTTCGTGATCCCCGGCCTCATCGATTCGCACGTGCACGTCGCGACCGATCCTGCGGGACAGGACGCGAATGCCGGCGCGACTCTGAAGCTCGCGCTTCTCGGCGGCCTCACCAGCGTGCGTGACATGGCCGGCGACGGGATCGCGCTCCGGCAGCTCGCGGCGCGCTCCCGGCGCGCCGACGCCGAGCTGCCGCGCCTGTACTACGCATCGCTCATGGCGGGGCCGAGCTTCTTCACCGATGCACGGACGAAGGCGTCGGCGCACGGCGGAACGCCGGGAGAAGTGCCGTGGATGAAGGCGATCACGCCGGCGACGGACATGAAGCTCGCCGTTCGCGACGCAAAGGCCACCGGCGCCACCGCGATCAAGATCTACGCCGACCTTCCCGCCGACCTCGTGAAGAAGATCACGATCGAGGCCCATCGGCAGGGAATGAAGGTCTGGAGCCATTCGACCGTCTTTCCGGCGACCGCTCTCGACGCCGTGGACGCCGGCGTGGACGTGATCTCGCACGCGATCTACCTCTACTGGGCGGCCATCCCGAACCCGCCGATGCATTACGCCGACCGCGTGCCGCCGCGTTCGGCGTACGACTCCGTGCCGGCGGACGGACCGGCGATGCAGGACCTCTTTGCGAAGATGAAGGCCCAGAATACGGTATTCGACGCAACGCTCTCGATCCTGCCGCGTTTCGAAGCCGCGCGCGAATCGTCGTTTGGCTTGGTCGACCCAAAGCGCGCAGCGCAGTGGGCGTACGATGTGACACGGGCCGCGAAACTCGCCGGTGTCACGATTTGCGCCGGCACCGACGGCATGATGCCCTTCGGCTCGCACGACTCGCTTCCCGGACTTCACGGCGAGATGGAACTGCTCGTGACTCGTGCCGGCTTCACGCCGCTCGAGGCGATCACGGCAGCGACCCTCAACTCCGCGCTCGCAATCGGCGCGGCCTCCACTCTGGGCTCGATCGTACCCGGGAAGATGGCCGACCTGGTGGTGCTCGACGCAAACCCGGCGTCCGACATACGGAACACCAGGCGCATCGTCTTCGTAGTGAGGGGAGGCGTAATCCATCAGCGCCTCGCGCCATCCCAAAGACCATCTCACTAGCTTTCCCTGGATGCCGATGCACGTGGCGCCGTCCGCACTCGAAAAGGAACTTGCGCTGGTCGAATGGCTGCGGAGCCGGGGCTCCGCGCTCGTCGGATTCAGCGGCGGCGTGGACTCGGCGTACCTCGCGTGCGTCGCCCTCGACACGCTCGGGCCGGAGCATGTGCTTGCGGTGATCGGGCGCAGCGCGAGCTATCCCATGGAGCAATGGTCGCGTGCGCGGGAGGTCGCCGGCCGGTTCGGCGTGCCGGTGCTCGAACTGGATACCGACGAGATCAACGATCCGCGCTACGCCGCGAATCCGTCGAACCGCTGCTACTTCTGCAAGACGGAACTCTGGTCGCGGCTGGTGCCCGTCGCCCGCGAGCGGGGGCTCGCCGTTGTGATCGACGGTACGAATGCCGACGACCAACTGGATCACCGGCCGGGGAAGGGCGCGGCCTCGGAGCACGGCGTGCTGTCACCGCTGGCTGAACTGCGCTTCACGAAGGACGAGATTCGTGCGCTATCGCAGCGGCGCGACATCCCTACCTGGTCAGCGCCGTCATCACCCTGCCTGGCGTCGCGCCTTCCATATGGAACTGAAGTCACTCCGCTTCGCCTCGGGAAGGTCGAGGCGGCCGAGCGCGCGCTGCGCGAGATCGGCGTGACCGGCGACCTGCGGGTTCGCTATTTCGGAAGCGCCGCCCGGGTAGAGCTGGTGCCGGCGGAATTGGCGCGTTGGCGTACACCGGAGGGCCGTGGCGCACTGCGCGCCGCCGTGCGCGGCGCCGGATTCGAGACCGTGGAGCTCGACCTGCGCGGCTTCCGCAGCGGATCCCTCAATCGCGCGAACGAGCAGCCGCTCGTCGAGTCGCTGGGAGTGTCCTGATGTTCGGTTGCATCGGCCGTCTGGGCTGTCTCCTCGTGCTGGCCGTGGCCGGCGCGATAGGCTGGTTCACCCACGACTCGTGGTATCCGAAACTTCGCGAGCGACTCGGCATCGGGCCCGCGGCCGTGAAGGTTTCCGCCGAGAAGTGGGAGCCGTTGACTCCCGAGGGCTCGGCGCGCGCGCGCCTCGCGGTGGGCCGCCTGTCGAGCAGGAACGGCCCAGTATACGTCGACGTGGCTGCGGGCGACCTCGCCGCGTACGCGCTCGACCCGGCGCTGCGCGAGCTGAGCCACGATTCCGCCGGCGCCGAGGCGCTCGCGCGCGACGATCGCCTCTACGTGCGGGCGATGGTGAACATCGCAGACCTCGTGGATGCCAAGTCACTCGGGTCGCTGGGCTCGATGATCGGCGGCAGGCAGGAGATCACCGTGCGCGGCCGCCTCGAGGTGGTCTCGCCGGGACACGCGCTGTTCCGCGTCGATCAGATTGCGCTCAAGGAACTGCAACTCCCGTCGGCGCTGATCGCGAAGATCGTGGGCCGGATGCGGCCGAAGGATCGCAATGCCACCATGCCCAGGGATGCGATTCCGGTGCACGTGCCGCTGGAGCTCGCGGACGTGCGCGTGGCGAAGGGGCACGTCGTCCTCTACAAGTCGGTACCGTGAGCCGCCGCCTGCTGGTCGTCGACGACGAGAAGGGGATCCGCGCCGCGCTGACGCAGCTCCTCGAGTACGAAGGGTACGAGGTGCGCGCCGCGTCATCGGGCACCGAAGGGCTCGCGATTTACGACCAGTGGAAGCCGCAGCTCGTGTTCCTCGACGTGAAGATGGCGGGCATGGACGGCCTCGAGACGCTCAAGCGGCTGCGCGAGCGCGATCCGTCCGCCGTGGTCGTGATGATCAGCGGCCACGCGACGATCCAGAATGCCGTCGAGGCCACGCAGCTCGGCGCGTACGACATTCTCGAAAAGCCGCTCGACACGGACCGCATCCTCGTCACGCTCCGCAACGCGACGGGGCGCATCGACCTCGCCGAGGAAAACGAGCGGCTCAAGGCGACGATCGAGTCCCGCTACGAGATCGTCGGCAAGTCGTTCGCGATTCGCGCGCTCATCGAGAACATCGAGAAGGTCGCCGACTCGTCGGCACGGGTGCTGATCAGCGGCGAAAACGGCACGGGCAAGGAGCTCGTGGCGCGCGCCGTGCACCGCCAGTCGTCGCGCGCGAGGAAGCCGTTCGTGGAGGTGAACTGCGCCGCGATTCCCGGCGAGCTGATCGAGAGCGAGCTGTTCGGCCACATGAAAGGGTCGTTCACCGGCGCGATCCAGGATCGCGCGGGCAAGTTCGAGCAGGCCGACGGCGGCACGCTGTTCCTCGACGAGGTCGGCGACATGTCGCTCGCCGCCCAGGCGAAAGTGCTCCGCGTGTTGCAGGACGGCGACGTGACGCGGATCGGCGGTGCGAAGCCCCGCAAGGTGGACGTGCGCGTGATCGCCGCGACGAACAAGAAGCTCGAGGGGGAGATCGCGGCGGGTCGTTTCCGCGAGGATCTCTACTACCGGCTGAACGTGGTGCCGATCCAAGTGCCGCCGCTGCGCGAGCGGCGCGAGGACATTCCGCTGCTGGTGGAGCACTTCCTGTCGCAGTTCACGCAGCATGACAGCGTCGCGCCGCGGTCGATCGACGCAGCGGCGATCGACCGCCTGACCGCGTTCGACTGGCCCGGCAACGTTCGCGAGCTGCGAAACACGATCGAGCGTCTCCTGATCCTGGCGCCCGGCCCGCGCGTGACGGCGGCGGACGTCGAGCGCCTCACCGGGGTGCGGGCATCGACCACGGGCGGGCTGGGCGGATTGGAGGACAGCCGGACGTTCGAGGAGTTCAAACTGGCGGCGGAGCGCGCGTTCCTCACCGTGAAGCTCCGGCAACATGACTGGAACGTGGCGGAAACGGCGCGTGCGCTCGACATGCCGCGCTCGAATCTCTACAAGAAGATCGAGCGCCACGGGCTGGCGCGGGAGAGCGAATGAGCGATCGCGACTGGGATGCCGAAATGCGGAAGATCGACCAGCAGATCTCGTCGATTCCGAGCCAGGGCGCCGCGCCGGCGCGCGCGCAGCCACAGGGCGCTGCCGCGCCGGCGCCGACCGGGCGCTCCGAAACGTCGACATTCGGCGTGATGGCGCGACTCGGGCTCGCGTGCGTGCTCGGCATCGCGATCGTGTTCTGGCCGTACGGCGCGCGGTGCGGGTTCGGCCTGGCCGGTTATCTCGGCGCCGTCGCCACGCTGATCGTCGCCGGCGTGTGGTCGTCGATCTGGACCTGGAAGCACAGGGCCGCGAGGGCGCACACGGTTTCATTGCTGCTGCTCACCTGGGGCATCGTGCTCGCCGCGGCGGATGTGCTTCCCCGGGTCGGCTACGCGAAGCCGACGCCGAATCATCCGGCGAACTGGACGTGTTCCTGAGATCTGGCGGCGCGTGCGCTTCTGACGAGAAGCGCTCAGGGATGGATTTCCCCCTTCACCGCGGATTTTCGCGGATCAGGATCGGATCAACACGGATCCATCTTGGGGGGACGACAACAGCAGACGGCGGAATGTTGCTTGGGGACCGAAATTGAGAATCAAACCGACGGTCAGTCCAGCTCCACAAACCCGAACCCGAGTTTGTTATAGACATCATAGAAGGCCCCGATGATCTCACGCGTGAGATCACCGTGCACGAGCCTGAGCCCCGCGAGCGTTGTACCCCCAGTCATGATCAGTGCGAATCCGGAAGTTGATCCGCGAATATCCGTGGTGAAGAGGGAAGACCCACCATCAAGCGCTTGCCGTCCGTAGCGAACCGTCCCGTCCCAAAGAGCTGATTTCATGAGCCCCGACGCCCCAACCCTGAAGAACTTCATCGCCGGCCAGTGGGTGGCGCCGGTTGACGGCAAGCATTTCGAGAACGCGAATCCCGCCGACACGCGGGACGTGATCGGCCACTTTCCGCTCTCGGGGCAAGCCGACGTCGATGCCGCCGTGGCGTCGGCGAAGCGTGGGTTCGAGATCTGGCGCCGCACTCCCGCGCCGGCGCGCGGCGACGTGTTGCGTCGCGCGGGAGACATCCTCGTCGCGCGCAAGGACGAACTCGCCGACGTGATGACGCGGGAGATGGGGAAGCCGCTCGCGGAGACTCGCGGTGACGTGCAGGAGGGGATCGATACCGCGTACTACGCGGCCACCGAAGGGCGCAGGCTGTTCGGGCACACCGTGCCGAGCGAGCTGCGGAACAAGTGGGCGATGAGTTTCCGCCGGCCGATCGGCGTGGCGGGGATCATCACGCCGTTCAACTTTCCGCTCGCGATCCCCACGTGGAAGCTGTTCCCGGCCCTCGTGTGCGGAAATGCCTGCGTGTTCAAGCCGGCGGAAGACGTGCCGATGACGGGGCACATGTTCGTGGAGATCCTGCTCGAGGCCGGACTGCCGCCGGAGGTGATCAACCTCGTGCACGGAAAGGGTGAGGCGGGGGCCGCGATCGTCGCACACCCCGACGTCGCGCTCGTGTCGTTCACCGGCTCGACGGACACCGGCAGCAAGGTCGGCGAAGCGTGCGGGCGCTCGCACAAACGGCTGTCGCTGGAGATGGGCGGCAAGAACGCGATGATCGTGCTCGACGACGCGGATCTCGACCTCGCGCTCGAGGGCGCCCTGTGGGGCGCGTTCGGCACCACGGGCCAGCGCTGCACCGCGACGAGCCGGCTGATCGTGCAGGAGGGTGTGCACGACACGTTCGTTTCGATGCTCGAAGCACGGGCACGGACGCTCGTGCTCGGCGACGGTCGCGCGAAGGGCACCGACGTCGGGCCGCTGATCAACCCGCGCGCGCTCGACAAGGTCGAGCGGTACATCACGATCGGGACCGGCGAAGGGGCGACGCTGCGCATGGGCGGGAAGCGCCCGGGCGGCAAGAGCCTCGAGCACGGCCACTTCTTCCAGCCGACGATTTTCACCGGCGTGAAGGCGCTTTCCCGTCTCGAGCAGGAGGAGATTTTCGGGCCGGTGCTCTCGGTCGTCAAGGTGAAGGACGCCGACGAGGCCTTCCGCGTGAACAACGATGTGCGTTATGGTCTGTCGTCGTCGGTGTACACGCGGGACGTCAACATCTCGTTCCGCGCGCTCAGCGAGCTGGACAACGGCATCACGTACATCAATGCTCCCACCATCGGCGCAGAGGCCCATTTGCCGTTCGGCGGTGTCAAACAAACAGGGAACGGACACCGCGAAGGCGGGTGGGAAGTGTATGAGTTCTACAGCGAGACGAAAGTCGGGTACATCGACTTCAGCGGGAAGCTGCAGCGGGCGCAGATAGATAACTACTAGCCGGAAGCCGGAAGCCGGAAGACCGGCCTCCGGCCTCCGGCTTCCGGCAGTAGACGGACATCGAAAATCCTGGACGAGAGGTCATGATTACGGACGACGCTACTCCCGAACCGACCGCACCCGAGCCCCCGCGCCGCAGCGCGGCCGGCGCGATTGCGCGCGGGCTGTTCGAGTGGGCAAAATCGCTCTCGCTCGCGATCCTGCTGTTCCTGGTGGTCCGGGCGTTCCTCGTGGAGGCCTATCGCATCCCCAGCGGCAGCATGGAAGGCACGCTCCTGGTGGGCGACTTCCTCCTCGTGAACAAGCTCGTCTACGGCGCCGAGATTCCGTTCACCGGCCGGCGGCTTCCGGCCCTCCGGCAGCCGCGGTATCGCGACGTCGTCGTGTTCCTGTGGCCCGAGGACACCAGCAAGAACTTCGTGAAGCGTCTCGTGGGGCTGCCGGGAGACACGCTCTCGATGCGCGATGGTATTCTGGTGCGCAACGGGAAGGCGCAGGTCGAGCCGTACGTGACGCACACCGAGCCGAACGCCGACCCGGGCGGGGAAGAATTCGGTTGGCAGCGCGAGTTTTTGGTGGCGCGCAGAGCGCATGCCGCGACGTATCGTGCATCGCGGAACAATTGGGGGCCGATCGTGGTGCCCGCCAGCCATTATTTCATGCTCGGCGACAACCGCGACAACTCCCTCGACAGCCGCTACTGGGGTTTCGTCCCGTTCTCGTACGTGCTGGGAAGCCCGATCGTCGTGTACTACAGCTACGCGCCCGACAGCACGTCGGCGCTTGACTGGCTCACTCGCGTACGCTGGAGCAGGCTCGGCGAACGCGTACACTGACCTCCAACTGACCTTACGCCGGAACCGGATACGCTCCACATTCTAACCACGCTCATGTCGGGCGGAGTTCTCTCAGGTTGCAGGAGCGGGAACGCACATGGCCGGTCTGCCCCACAAACGACATACGTACGAAGAAGGATCGCTCGACCAGTACCTCCGCGACATCAGCGTGTTTCCGCTGATCACGCGGGAGCAGGAGGTTGAGCTCGCCAAGAAAATCCGCGGGGACGATCAGGAAGCGCTCGACACACTCGTGCGCTCCAATCTTCGCTTCGTCGTCTCCGTCGCGAAGAAGTACCAGAACCAGGGCGTCTCGCTGAGCGACCTGATCAACGAGGGGAACCTCGGCCTGATTCGCGCCGCGCACAAATTCGACGAGACCAAGGGGATCAAGTTCATCTCGTATGCCGTGTGGTGGATCCGGCAGGCGATCCTCCAGGCCCTCGCGGAGCAGAGCCGCATCGTGCGCGTGCCGCTGAACCGCGCCGGCACGCTGCACCGCATTGGGAAGCGCGCGAGCGCCCTGCTCCAGGAGCTCGGCCGCGAAGCGACGCACGCCGAGATCGCGAACGGAACGGATCTGACCGAAGAAGAGGTCGCCAAGACCATGGCGATCTCGCAGATCCATCTGTCGCTCGACGCGCCGATGACGCCGGGCGAGGACAACCGGCTCCTCGACTATCTCCCCGATACCACGAATCAGACGCCGGACGAAGAGACGTTCGACAAGGCGCTCACGGAATCGATCCAGCTCGCGCTGTCGGGGCTCAAAGAACGCGAGGCGAAGATTCTGCGCCTCTACTTCGGGCTCGACGGCGCCGAGCCGATGACGCTCGAGCAGATCGGCGCCGTGCTGAACATTACGCGCGAGCGCGTCCGCCAGATCAAAGAAAAGGCGCTCTCGCGCCTGCGGCACGTGAGCCGCGCGCGGGCACTCGAGAGCTATCTCGGCTAAGAAGAAACAGTGGCCGGCATCACGACGCCGCTCCGGATCGCCCCGGTCACGCTGACGGGGCGATTCGTCCGTCTGGAGCCGCTCACGCGCGATCACGTGGACGCGCTCGCGAGCTTCGCATACGAACCGTCGCTCTGGACGTGGACCGCGATGCAGCCGCTCGACCGTCCGTCGCTCGAGGCGTGGGTGGAGGAAGGGCTGGCCGGCGGGCGCGGCGGCACCGGGCTGCCGTTCGTGACGGTGCTCATCGAGAAGAATCTGGTGGTGGGCAGCACGCGGTTCCTCAACATCTCCGCGCGCGATGGCCGGATGGAGATCGGCGCGACGGTCGTTGCGCCCGAATATCAGCGCAGCGCGGTGAACACCGAGGCCAAGCTGCTCATGCTGCGGCATGCGTTCGAGATACTCGGCGCGACGCGGGTGGAGCTCAAGACGCACAAGCTCAACGAGAAATCGCGCCGGGCGATCGAGCGGATCGGGGCGCAGTTCGAGGGGATTCACCGGAAGCACATGCTGCACCACGACGGGTCGCGGCGGGATACGGCGTGGTACTCCATTCTCGATGACGAATGGCCTGCGGTGAAGGCGCGGCTCGAGGGGATGCTATAGCAACGGCAACGCTGTAAGACCACGGCAGCTCCCAGACGAACGGCCTCATTACCATTCGGTGCGCAGATCGGTAACGAGCAGGTTTGTCGGACAGCTGCTGTTTTCTGACAGGTGTCGTCTGACAGCGTTGCCGTTAGCTTTTGTGGTATGCCTCCCACCGCTTCTTTTGATGTGACCACCGGCGTCGACCTGCAGGAGGTCGACAACGCCATCAATCAGGCGAGCAAGGAAGTCGCACAGCGGTACGACTTCAAGGGCGCGAAGATCGAGATCGAGTTCAAGCGGGCCGAGGGCCTGATCGCGCTGCTCGCCGACAACGACATGCGCATGCGCGCCCTGTTCGACGTGGTCCAGTCGAAGCTGATCAAGCGCGGCGTTCCCGTGAAGAACCTCGATATCGGCGAGGTCAAGCCTGCCGGCGGCGACACGCTCCGCCGCGAGATCAAGCTGAAGCAGGCGCTCGACGGCGAGACGGCCAAGAAAGTCGCCGCCGCCATCAAGGATCAGAAATTCAAGAAGGTGCAGGCCTCCATTCAGGGCGACCAGGTGCGCGTGAGCGCGCCGTCGCGCGACGAGCTGCAGGCCGTGATCACCTTCCTGCGCACGCAAGACGTGGGGGTAGAGCTCCAATTCGGGAATTACCGTTGAGCGATCGCCCTCGGTCTTCCGTCTTCCGTCTTCGGTCTCTCTGCCGTCTGCCCTCTGCCGTCTGCCGTCCATTATGAGAGTCGCTTTGATCACCCTCGGCTGCGACAAGAACACCGTCGACTCGGAGCGCTATCTCGCGCAGCTGGTCGATCACGGCGCCGAGCTGGTGTCCGATGCCTCGACCGCCGAGCTGATCATCGTGAACACCTGCGGCTTCATCGATGCGGCCAAGCGGGAGTCGATCGACGCCATCGTGGAAGCCGGACGCATGAAGGTCGATGGATCCGCCACCGCGGTGGTGGCCGTCGGGTGCATGATCGAGCGCCATCGTGACGAACTCGCCGACGTGCTCCCGGAAGTCGACCTCTTCCTTGGCGCGTCGGAGATGGACCAACTCGTGCCGAGGCTGCGCGAGAAGGGACTCATCGGCGAGTCCGTCACGGCGCATCCGGGGGTGCGCGTGTATGCCGGCGACTCGCCGGCCGTGCGCTACCTCAAGATCAGCGAGGGATGCGACCACGGCTGCGCGTTCTGCGCGATCCCGCTGATGCGCGGAAAGCACCGGTCGTTCGGCCTGGACGAAATCGTGCGCGAGGCACAGCTGCTCGAACTGCAGGGCGCGCGTGAAGTGAGCCTCGTCGCGCAGGATCTCGCGCACTACGGCCGCGACCGCCGCGACGGCGTGCGCCTGCCGGAACTGCTCGAGGCGCTGGTGAAGGAGACGTCGATCTCCTGGTTCCGGAACCTGTATCTCTACTCGGCCGGCATCACGCCGCGCCTGCTCGAGGTGATCGCCGCCGAGCCGCGGATCCTGCGTTATCTCGACATGCCGATGCAGCACGCGTCCGATGCGGTGCTCGAACGCATGCGGCGTCCCGAGCGAAAGCACACGATCCGCGAGAAGGTCGCGCGCTTTCGCGATGCGGTGCCCAATCTCGCGATTCGGACGACGTGCATCGTGGGATTCCCCGGCGAGACCGACGATGATTTTCAGCAACTCCTCGAGTTTCTCGAGGAGATGCAGTTCGAGCGGGTCGGAGCCTTCACGTATTCGCCGCAGGACGGGACGCGCGCCGCCCGGATGGACGATGACGTTCCCGAGGGCGTGAAGCGCGACCGGCTCGAGCGGCTCACGGATCTGCAGCGCTCCATCACGGCCGAACGCTACGAGCTTCGCGTGGGAACGCGGGCGCACGCGCTCGTCGAGCGCAGCGCGACGGACGCCGGCGGCGACCAGCCGGGCGCGGTGGCGCGGCTGCCGTGGCAGGCGGACGACATCGACGGCGTCACCTTGCTCGACATTGATGCGCCGGCCGGCTCGTTCGTCGACGTCGAGGTCACCGGCGTCGTCGACGACTACGATTTCAGCGCACGCGTGCTCTCGGTTCTCGATGCGCCGGTGTCCACCAACCCTGCGCCGCGGAAGGCCTCGCGCGAGCTGCCACTCGCGACCATCGGGAGCTTCGGACGGTGAGCGTCGTGCCGCGCGGATGGCGCGCGGTGCTGTGCTGGTTTTTCGTGTCTGCCGTCGCCGTCGCCTGCGCGCCCAAGCGGGTCAGGGAGAACGACGGCCCGCCGGGGATGATTTCGTTTCCGCGGACCGCCGCCGATAGCGCCAAGGCCCCGCCGCAGCCGGACGTGCCGCCGATGCCGCGGGAGGAACCCCCTCCGCCGCGCGCGGAGGGCGCCCGTGACGTGCGCGTCGCGCTCGCCACCGCGGCACAAGGTGCGGTGCTCTCGGGCACCGGCGCATTCAGGATTTTTGACGCGAAGAACGCCGTGCTGGTTCGCGCGCGCGGCCCGGACGCGTGGACCGTGGAACGGCGGGGCCGCCAGCTTCGCGCGACGAGGCAGGGCACGTCCACGTCCTGGAGCGACGGCGTGCTGACGCTGCGCTCCGATCGCGAGGACGAGTTCGGCGTGTTCGCCGCGCAGCGATACCGCGGAGCGATTCGCGTCGTCGCGAGCGACACGGGAGTCGTGGTGGTCAACGTGCTGCCGGTGGAGTGGTATCTGCGCGGCGTCGTGCCGCTCGAGATCGGCGGCCCGCGTGCGGGCAACGAGGAGGCCGCGGTCGAGGCACAGGCGATCGCCGCGCGCAGCTACACCGTCGTGCGGCTCGCTGCGATCGAAGGCGGAACGTCGCGCAACGCGAACTACGACATGCTTTCCAGCGTCGCCGACCAGGTCTACGGCGGAGCCGACGCCGAGCGCCCGTTCTCGAACCAGGCGGTCGCGCGAACGATCGGGCTCGTCCTCAGGTACAACGGCCGCGTGGTCAGCGCGCCGTATCACTCAACGTGCGGCGGCGAGACCGCGGAGCCCGATGAAGTGTGGCGCTCCGCCAACGAGCCGTTCCTGCAGCGCGTGAGCGATCGCATTCCCGGAACGTCCGACCGGTTCTACTGCGACATCTCGCCGCGCTTCAGCTGGACCCGCTCGCTGACCGGCGACGAACTCGATGCGGCCGTGCGTGCGTACCTCGCGAGCTACACGACCGTGCCCGCCGGCGGCGCGGGCCACGTGCGCGGCGCGACGGTCGAGTCGCGGACGCCGAGCGGACGCGTGGCGCGGCTCATCATCGCGGCGGAGCGCGGGAACTTCAGCCTGCGCGGCAACGACATTCGGTATGTGCTGCGGACTCCCGGTGGCGAGATCCTCAACAGCACCTATTTTTCGGTGCAGACGGAATCCCGCCGTGACGGCTCGCTGGCGCGGCTCGTGGTGAAGGGGAATGGCTACGGGCACGGCATCGGCATGTGTCAGTGGGGCGCCATCGGGCGCGCGCGCGCCGGTCAGTCGGCTCGCGCCATACTCGCCACCTATTATCCCGGCACCACCGTGGGGTTGATGAATTGAGTCGACATTTCTTGCCGTGGTGGGATCGCCGGACGTGCGCGCTTGTCGCGGGCGCGTGTCTTGGCATCGCCGCCGGCACCGCGGGTACCGCCCGTACCGCGCGAGCGCAGGCGCCGGTTCAGGTGCGGCACGACTCGATCGTGGTGTCGGTGCTCACCATGGGCCCCGGGGCGGAGGTGTTCGAGCGGTTTGGGCATCAGTCGATTCGCATCCACGACCTCACCACCGGACTCGACAGCGCGTACAACTGGGGGATGTTCTCGTTCGAGCAGCCGCACTTTCTCGTGCGCTTTCTCACGGGTGATACGAAGTACTGGATGCAGGGGTTTCCCTCGAATTGGCTCGTCTCCGTCTATCGCGACAGCGGCCGCGAGGTGTGGGAACAGGAGCTCTCGCTCACCTCCGCCGAGAAGGATTCGCTCTGGCGCTACATCAAATGGAACGCGAAGGAAGAGAACAAGTGGTATCGCTACGACTACTATCGCGACAACTGCGGCACGAAGATGCGCGACGTCCTCAACATGGTGCTCGGCGGCTCCATCGAGCGCGCGGTGGCGGCGCGCGAGCACGGCGTGACGTATCGCAGTGAGACGCTGCGCCTCGCCCGCGCCTACCCGCTCATCAATTTCGGAATGGACTTCGTGCTCGGCCGTCCCGCCGACGACACGCTTTCGGCGTGGGCCGAGATGTTCGTGCCGATGCGGCTCCAGCAGCTGATTCGCACCATTCGCGTGCGGCATTCCGACGGAACGGTCGGCCGGCTCGTGCGGAGCGAACGCCAGCTCGTCGTGGACGAACGCTACAAGGACGCCGATACACAGCCGCGTTACTTCGCGCCCGCGCTCGAAGTGGGGTTCGCGATCTCAGGAGTGCTGCTGGCGCTCTGCCTGCTGCCGGGCGCGTCGGCGACCGCCCGGTGGACGATCGCGACCATCGGCACCCTGTGGAACCTGCTGGCCGGTGTAGTCGGGCTGTTGCTGCTGTGCGCCGAACTGTTCACGCGGCACGCCGCGTACATGGGCCACAACGTGAATGTGCTGCTCGCCACGCCGGCGTCGCTCGCGCTCGTCGTGCTCATCCCGCTCGCGGTGCGCGGATCCGCGTCGCCGGGTGTGATGCGCGCCGCGCGCTCGCTGAGCATTCTCGCGGCGGTGTGCTCGATCACCGCCGTCCTGCTGCGCTGGGTTCCCCCGCTCGCGCAGCAGAACCGGCCGCTGCTCGTCCTCTCGGTATCGGTGCAGGCGGCGCTCGCCTTCGCGCTTTGGCACATCACCGTCGTTCGTCGCGGAGAAACAGCCTGACATACTCAGTCGGCATTGACGTCGGCGGGACCTACACGGATCTCGCCGCCGTGGGCCCGGATGGCGCCATCCAGGCGCGAAAGGTGCTCTCCACTCCGGCCGACCAGAGCGAAGGCGTCGCAGCCTCGCTCGCGGCGCTCGGTGCTCCCTCGTCCCGCGTGCGCCGCGTGGCGCACGGCACGACGGTCGTCACGAACCTCTTGCTCGAACGTCGCGGCGCGCGGGTCGTGCTCTGCGCAACCAGCGGCGCCTCGGACCTGCTCGAGCTGCGGCGGCAGGAGCGCGCCGCCCTGTACGATCTCTCCGCGCATCATCCGCCGCCGCTGGTCGATGCCGATCGCGTGGTGGCGGTGCACGAGCGACGCACGCCCCAGGGCGTGAGCGTGCCGCTCACATCGGCCGAGGCGACTCGAGTGGCCGAAGCCGTCGCGGCGCTTGCGCCGGAGATCGTCGTCGTCTCGCTGCTGCACTCGTACGACGATGACGCGCACGAGCGGATGCTCGCCGACGCGATCTCCACGCGGCTGCCGGGTGTCTCCGTCGTGCTGAGTGCGCAGGTGCTGCCGGAGATCCGCGAATACGAGCGCACCACGACAGCCGTTGCCGAGGGGTACGCGCGGCCGCGCGTCTCGCTCTACCTGCGGCATCTCTCCGAGCGTCTCGCGTCGGGCGGGTATCCTGCGCCGGACGTGATGACATCGGGAGGCGGGATGCGCACCGCGGCGGAGGCTTCGAGCGCGGCGGCCTCGCTCGCTCTCTCCGGGCCCGCGGGGGGAGTCGTCGGGTCCGCGGCCGTGCTGCGGGCGGCGGGGCTCGATCGCGCGCTGACGATCGACATCGGCGGCACGAGCGCCGACGCGGGGCTGGTGCTCGAAGGCGAACCACTCGTAGAACCGGGAGGAAGCGTCGCCGGCGTGCCGATCGCGCTGCCGCGCGTGCTCGTCGAAACGGTGAGTGCGGGAGGCGGCAGCATCGCGTGGATCGACGACGGCGGAGCGCTGCGCGTGGGACCGCGGAGCGCGGGTGCGGTTCCGGGTCCCGTCGCCTTCGGTCGCGGCGGCACGCAGCCGACGGTGACCGACGCGCACATCGCCCTTGGCCGGCTCGACGCTGCGCGGCTCTCGGGCGGGGTCACGCTCGATGCAGCCGCCGCGAGACGCGCGATTGACGCGCTCGCGGAACAACTCGGCGCCACGCCCGAGCGCACCGCCGAGGCGATCATCGCGATCGCCGACGCCGCGATGGCGCGCGCGCTTCGGCGGGTGAGCGTCGAGCGCGGAATCGATCCGCGCTCGTGTGCGCTGGTCGCATTCGGCGGCGGCGGGCCGCTGCACGCGTGCGCGCTGGCCGACCTGCTCGGCATGAACACGATCCTCGTGCCTCCGCACGCCGGCGTGCTCAGTGCGCTCGGCCTGGCGATCGCGCCCGAGCGCCGCGACGCGGCATCGAGCGTGATGCGCGCGGCCGATGCGGTCGACCAGGGATGGTTCGGCGCGCGGCTCGACGCCCTCGCGATGCGCGCGGCCAACGCATCGGCACAGCGGCTCGCCTGGCACGCCCGCGTTCGATATGCGGGACAGGGTCACGAACTCGACATCGCGTGCGCGCCGGGCGACGACGGCGCGGCTCTCGCCGTGCGATTCACCGCGGCGCACGCCGCCCGCTATGGGTTCACGCTCGAGCGTCCCGTGGAGATCGTGGCGGTGCGTGTCGCGGCGACGGGCGATGCGGTGGACGTGACGTTCACCGCCGGCACGGCCATGAAGCCCGGAGCGGCTGGGCAGCGTACGCTTGCCGGCCCGCACGTGGAAACACTCGCCGACGCGACGATGGTCGTCGCGCCTTCATGGAAAGCCCGTTCGCTCCCGATCGGCGGATGGATGGTGGAGCGCGCATGAAAAAGACGAGCGATGGAAGATCGAAGATGGAAGAAGCGGTCGAGTTCGATCCGCTAGACCTTGCGGTGATGTCGCACGCGGTGGCGATGATCGCCGAGGAGATGGGCACGGTGCTCGAGCGCGGCGCGCTCTCGCCCAACATTCGCGAGCGGCGCGACGCATCGTCGGCACTGTTCGACGTGCGCGGCACCATGGTCGCGCAGGCCGCGCACATTCCGGTACACCTCGGCGCGATGCCCGAATCGGTGCGCGCCGTGCGCGAGCGAAAGCCCGAGCCGGGGGACGTCTTCATTCTCAACGATCCGTTCCACGGCGGATCGCACCTGCCGGACCTCACGCTCGTCGAGGCTATCGATATAGGCGGCGAGATCGCGGGCTACACCGCGATCCGCGCGCATCACGCGGACGTCGGCGGGATGAGTCCCGGCTCCATGCCGCAGGGCGCGACGGAGCTCGTGCAGGAGGGGATCATCCTGCCGCCGGTCCGGCTCGAGCGGCGCGGAGTTCCGGACGACAGCATGATGGAGCTGATCCTCGCGAACGTCCGGACGCCCGACGAGCGACGCGGCGACCTCAAGGCACAGCGCGGCGCGTGCGCGGCAGGCGCGGCCGGGTGGCGTGCGCTCGTGGCGCGTGAGGGCGCGCCGCGGCTTGCGGCGGCGTGCAACGCGCTCCTCTCGTACGCGGAGCGCCGCGCGGTCGCGCGTCTTTCCGCGATCGGCGACGTGACGGGCAGGGCCGAGGACTGGCTCGAGGGGGACGGATTCAGCACGGATCCTGTGCCGCTCGCGGTGAAGCTCGAGATCCGCGACGGAAGACTGCATCTCGATTTCAAGGGCACCTCGCCAAAGGTTCGGGGCAACGTCAACACTCCGATGGCGGTGACGCGCGCGGCCTCGCTCTTCGTACTGCGCACGCTGCTCGACGACGACGTGCCGACCAACGAAGGAATCGCGCGCGCGATTTCGATCGTCACGCCGGATGACTGCCTGATCAACGCGAAATGGCCGTCGGCCGTCGCAGCGGGAAACGTGGAGACCTCGCAGCGCGTGACCGACCTGCTGTTCGCCGCGCTCGCCGACGCCGGCGTCGCGGTTCCCGCTCAGGGACAGGGCACGATGAACAACATCACCTTCGGCGGCGACGGCTGGACGTTCTACGAAACGCTCGGTGGCGGACAGGGCGCGAGCGCGAGGGGGCCGGGGCCGAGTGCGGTTCACGTGGGGATGAGCAACACGCGCAATACGCCGATCGAGTCGTTGGAGCGGAGCTATCCGATCCTCATTGATGGGTACGCGATCCGGCGCGGGTCGGGCGGGGCGGGTGAGTTCGACGGCGGCGACGGCGTGGTGCGGAAATACCGGGTGATGGAGCGGTGCACGGTCACGCTCCTCACCGAGCGCCGGGCTCGCGCGCCGCGCGGTGCGATGGGCGGCGGGGATGGAACGCCGGGTCGGAACCTGTTGAACGGCGAGCCCCTGCCCGCAAAATGCCGCGTGGAGCTCAAGGCCGGGGACGTGGTGACGATCGAGACGCCGGGGGGCGGGGGGTACGGCAAAGAAACTACTTGAACCGCGAGTAATCCGTATTTGGTCATTGGTCGTTGGTGGTTGGCCGCTCGCCAATACCAATGACCAACGACCAATGACCGATTACTCGCCCTTGTTTCTACAGTGGAGTATTCGCCCCCGCCCGCGGTCTTCCGGGCTCCGGCTTCACCAGCTCGTACACCTTCGCCTCCACGAAGGCGTCCAGGAGTGCGGCGTCGAGTGACCCATCGGTTGCTTCATCCCGGAGGATTTCGATCGCGCGCGCGGCCGGCACCGCGCGCTTGTACGGCCGGTCCGTGGCCGTGAGCGCGTCGTAGATGTCCGAGATCGTCATCATGCGTGTCTGCACCGGAATCGCGTCGCCCGAGATCTGCCGCGGATAGCCGTGCCCGTTGAGCTTCTCGTGGTGGCCGTACGCGATCTCGGGAACGCCTTTGAGCTCGCGCGTCCATGGAATGTGCTCGAGAAAGCGGAACGTGTGCGACACGTGCGACTCTATCTCGCGCCGTTCGCGCTGGTCGAGGTTCCCCTTGTTGATCATCAGGTAGCGCAGCTCTTCGTCGGAGAGCATCGGTTTCTCAACGCCATCGAAGTCCACGAACGTGCGCTCGTTGATCGCGGTGAGCTCCTCGAACGTTCCCTCCGGAAGGATCGTCGGCTCGTTCGCACGCACGACGGAATCGAGGAAACGCATCAGGTCTTCGCGCTCGGCGCGGCGTACGCCGTCGAGGCGCTGCAGCGCGTCCTGGTAGCGCTCCTTCCCGTGCGCGAGCAGGTACTCGGCGCGTTCGCGCTCGTACTGCAGATCCGCGCGCTGCAGCAGGAACTGGAACCGGTGCTTCACGATCGCCAGATCGCTCGGGTAGAGCTTCTTCTGCTTCACGAGCACCTGTTCACGGACGCCCACCTTGCCGAAATCGTGCAGGAGCCCGGCGTAGCGGATCTCCTTCATCTGTTCGCGCGAGAATCGCAGCGCGCGATAGGGGCCGGAGCCCACGCGGTCGACCGCCTCGGCCAGGCCGCAGGTGAACGTCGCGACCCGCGACGAATGCCCGCTCGTCGTCGGATCGCGCGACTCGATCGCCGTGACGGACGCGGTGACGAATCCCTCGAAGAGCCGCTCGATGTCCTCGTACAGGCGGCCGTTCTCGATCGCGACCGCCGCCTGCGACGCCAGCGCGCTCACGAGATCGACCGAGCGCTGGTCGAACGGCAGCACTTCCTTCTCGACCATGTCGTTCGATGTCAGGCGGGCGTCGGACGATCGCTTGCGGTTGATGAGCTGGAGCACGCCGATGACCTCGTCGCGATGCGTGCGCATCGGGATGACGAGCATCGACTTCGTGCGGTAGTTGAACTTCTCGTCGAACGAACGGTTCTGCTTGTACGAGACGTCCTCGGGGAGCAGGTAGACGTCCGGAATGATCAAGGGCTCGCCCGTCGCCGCCGCGTACCCCGCAAGCGATGCATGATCGAGCGGGATCACCGCTTCGCTGAAGGGAAGGCTCGGCAGCGTGTGATTCTGGGACAGCTTGAAGCGCAGCGTGGATGGCGCGTCGTCGTGATGCTCGACCAGGTAGAGCGATCCGGCATCGGCCGACGACAGCCGCCGCGCCTGGGTCAGGATCAGCTCGAGGAGGGTGAGCAGGTCGCGCTCGGTGGAGAGCGCGACGCCGATGCGCGAGAGTTCCGTGACGTCCGTCGCGCTGCGCCCCTCGAGCCGCGTGGCGCGCCGCGCGACGACGAGTGCGGCCGCGTGCCTGAGCGCGCCGTGCAGCGTGATGCGCGCCGTCGCGACGGGCGTGTCGGCGGCGAAATAGCCGCTGAGCAAATCGGCGGGGAAGAAGTCCGGAGGCTCGGTCTCACCGCTCTCACCGACTCCGACGAGTGCCGCCTGCGAGGCAAGCTGCCCGAACAGCGACTGGTCGTCGCCGGCGCCCTGCACGAGCGCGCGGTCGAGGAGCAACACCGTCGCGCGCTCGCCGTCGAGCGAGGCGGGGCTCGGGAGCAGCGGCACGCGCTTGATCTCGACGTCGCCGCGCGTGGCGAGCGAGTCGAGTGCGGGAACCGCGCGGCCGAGCGAGGTGAGGATGAGGGGTTTCACTACTCGAAACTACTAGCCGGAAGCCGGAAGCCGGAAGCCGGAAGCCGGAAGCCGGAAGCCGGAAGCCGGCTTCCGTGCTTCCGGCTTCCGGCCGAGCTGAACAGATTCCCTAGTTGACGCCTAGCTTCTTGAGTTCCTTCGAGGGTGCGTCGTACCCCGGGAAGCTCGCGAGCGCCTGATTGAAGAAGGTGATCGCCTCGGCCTTCTTGCCGGCGTCCTTCGCCTCGAGTCCGCGCGAGTACAGCATCACGCTCTGGAACGGGATCTTCTCGTCCTTTGCGGCGCGAGCCTCGCCGACCTGCTTCGGGATGTCCGGGAGCTTGAGGCCTGCGTTTGTCTTGACGGCAATCTTGTGGATGATCGAGAGCAGGTTGGCCGTCTTGTCGGTGACGCTCGTCGTGTACTCGATCTTGCTGGTCTCGACGTTGACCGAGCGGAGACTGAGTATCATGGTGCCCGATGGATCGGTGATGAACCCGCCGAAGATCATGTGGTGCGCGCCGAGCAGCTTGCCGACTTTCACCGCGGTCTCCGGGTCGGTCATCTTGTCGGACGAGAGCTTCTGCTCCGCCAGGATGCTCTGCAACTGGTCGCGCTCGACCACGACGATGCCCGGATTGTCCGCCATCTCGGTGATGAGCACGTCGCAAATCCCTTTCGAGAGCGGCGCCAGCTCGTCGTGCGCCTTGCCGATCGCGCCGTTGCCGAAGTACAAGATCGCCACGGTCGGCTTGGACTGTGCGAACACGCTCGAAGCGGCGAACGCGACGCCAGCGGCGGCAGTAAGGAACCGGTGAAGCTTCATAAAGTCTCCTCCTCGGGAGATCAAACGGTCAGCGTGAGTCCTTCTGCGGCGGCGACCACCTGCAGCGTGCCGCCGCGTTCCTTCACCAACGCCCGGCATTCCTCGGTCCGCCGGTCCAGCTCCTCGTCGCTCCGCCGCGGCTCGTGGTGGAACAGCACCAGCGTCTCCACACCCGCGGCCAGCGCCAGCTCGACTCCTTCGTGAAACGTCGAATGTCCCCAGCCGCGATGGTGATCGCATTCTTCCGTCGTGTACGTCGTGTCGTGCACCAGCACCTTCGCACCGCGGCAGAACTCGACGAACCGCTCGTGCCATCCGTCCGGCGTGTTGAACTTCCCCGTAGCCGGGCCCAGCTCATTGTCCGACACGTACACCAGCGCCGCCTTTCCCCGTGGCTCCGTGAAGCGGTAGCCGAGCGCGCCGCCGGGATGCCGCACCTCCATCGCCGTCACTTCGTATCCAGTCCCCGCGCACCGCTCGCCCTCGGCGAGATGGCGGAAGTCGATCGTTGCATCCAGCTCCTCGAACGTCACCGGAAAGACTACCGGGGACATCTGGTCCCGCACCACCCGGTCGATGCTGGTCTCGAGCGACTTCGAGCCCCAGATCGTGAAATGATTTCCCCGCTGGAAGATCGGCGCAAAAAACGGGATCCCCTGAATGTGATCCCAATGGGCGTGCGTGAGGAAGATGTCTCCCTGGATCGGTCCCCCGTTCGCCCGCTCGATCAGCGTGCGCCCGAGTTCTCTGATCCCGGTCCCCGCGTCGAGAATGACCAGCCAGCCGCCGGCCGTCCGCACCTCCACGCACGGCGTGTTGCCGCCGTAGCGCACGGTACTTGGACCCGGGCTGGGAATCGACCCCCGCGTGCCCCAGAACTGCACCCGAAGGCTCATCTGGTTTCTCTCGACACAAGGCACGATAGCACGAGCGGGCTCCGACTCGAAAGGCGGGTGGTCACGGGCGGGGTGTGATATGCGTCACGCTTTGAGACGGCGGACGGCAGACGGCAGAAGACCGAAGACCGAAATCTGCCGTCTGCAGTCCGCTAACTGCCGTCTGGCCTTTCAGACGCGCTGCTGCGAGCGCTTCACGAGCGCGGCGCGGTTCGTGATGCGGATGCGGCGGCGCTCCGTGGAGATCCAGCCGGAGTCCTGGAATTCGCGCATCGCGCGCGAGACCGTCTCACGGCTCGCACCGATGACGTGCGCGATGGTCTGGTGCGTGAGCGCCTTCTCGATCAGCGGGCCGCCGCCCTCGTCGGCCGTGTCGAGCAGCATGCGGGCGATGCGGCCGGGGACGTCGAGGAGGACGAGCGATCCGATCTGGCCGTCTGCCCGGCGGAGCCGGCGCGAGAGTTCCGAGAGCAGCGACCAGGCGACGGACGGGTTCGCTTCGACACGCTTCCGGAAGTCCTCTCGGCGCAGCACGAGCAGCGCGGAATCTTCCATCGCGATGACGTGCGCGGAGCGCGGCTGGTCGTCGATGAGGGAGAGTTCGCCGAAATGCTCGCCGACGCTGAGGATTCCGAGGATGACTTCGCGGCCGTCTTCGGCGACGAGCACGACCTTCACGCGGCCCGCGCGGACGACGAACAGCGCGTCGCCCGGATCATCCTCGAAGAGAATGACGCTGCCCTTCGGATAGCTCTTCTCGCGCACGAGCAACGCGAAATGGGCGAGCTCTGCGCCGTCGAGCGACTTGAAGAGCGGGACGGTGGCGAGAAAATCGGCGGTGTTCATTCAGAGAGCGAACATATGGACCTCATCAGTGCCCTGTCAAACGAGGGCCTTGAAAGGGTCCGAACGCCGCTTCGAGGTACCGAGCAACGCCGAGCGACAGATCCTCCCGCCACGGGTGTGCAACGCACTGGATTCCCAGCGGCAGGCCCTCGGGCGACGTGCCGGCGCGGATGACGGTGCTGGGCCAGCCGGTGAGATCGAACAGCTGCGTGTACGCGGCGGCCGGACGTGAAAACGTCCCGTGAAGCGGGGCCGGGCCGCCGTTCACGGGGCAGATCAGGACGTCGAACTCGGCGAAGAGACGCAGGAGCGTCGAGCGCCAGTTGTCGAACTTCTCGTACTGCGCCGAGTAGTCGCCGGACGGGAGGTTCGTTGCGGCCTTGATGCGATCGAAGAGCGGCGATTCCGTGGTCCCCCAACGCGCGAGGATGCGCGCCATGCCGGCGCCACCATCTCCCCAGATCAGCCCGGTATACACGCCATAAATCTCGTCCGCACCCGGAATCTCGACCGCGGTGTGCTTGCATCCGGCCTTCTCGAGGATCTTCAGGGCACGCTCGACGGCGCTCGCGGTCTCGGCCGTGGGCTTGAGCGACCCGAGGTCGATGAAGTAGGCCACGCGCAGGTTGTGCACGGGGATCTTCTTGTGATCGCCGAGCGCCGCCGACACGACGTGCGGGTCGATTTGGTCGGGCCCTGCGATGATCGAGAGCGCGAACGCGAGATCGTCGACGTGCCGTGCGAGCGGGCCGATGTGCGTAAGCGATTCCGCGGGGCCGGTGAAGTCGATGATGTGCCCCGCGCGGGAGACGCGGCCGGCGGTCGGCTTGATCCCCGCGATCCCGCAGAAGTGCGACGGCACGCGGATGCTGCCGCCCGTGTCGCTGCCGATATCGAGCGGTGAGCCGCCCGCCGCGACGATCGCGGCCGCGCCGCCGCTGCTGCCGCCCGGCGTGCGCGCGATGTCGAATGGGTTGTTCGTGCGGCCGTAGACGAGATTGTTCGTCTCGAAGGCCATGGTGAGATCGGGCGTGTTGGTCTTGCCGAGCACGATCGCGCCCGCGGCGCGGAGCCGCGCGACGACGGTGGCGTCGTGCGGCGGGATGTAGCTGGCGCGGCCCTTGGTGCCGCCGGTCGAGATGATCCCGGCTGTGTCGAGCGAGTCCTTGATGGTGACTGGCACGCCGTGGAGCAGGCCGCGTTTCTCGTGCGGCAC
>PMYN01000087.1 GCA_003171215.1 Gemmatimonadota bacterium
TGATCGTGCTGCTGATCGACGAGCGGCCCGAGGAAGTCACGGACTTCATCGCCTCGGTGCCGAGTGCGGAGGTGATCAGCTCGACGTTCGACGAGCCGGCGGCGCGGCACGTGCAGGTCGCCGAGATGGTCATCGAAAAATCCAAGCGGCTCGTCGAGGCGGGACAGGACGTCGTCATCCTGCTCGACTCGATCACCCGGCTGGCGCGCGCGCACAATACGGTTACTCCGATGAGCGGCAAGATTCTGTCCGGCGGCGTCGACGCCAAGGCGCTCGAGAAGCCCAAGCGCTTCTTCGGCGCCGCGCGGCGCATCGACGGCGGCGGCTCGCTCACGATCGTCGCGACGGCGCTCGTGAGCACCGGATCGCGCATGGACGAGGTGATCTTCGAGGAGTTCAAGGGCACGGGCAACATGGAACTCGTGCTCGACCGCGAGATCGCGAACCGCCGCGTGTTCCCGGCGATCGACATGCTCAAGTCCGGGACGCGCAAGGAAGAGCTGCTCCTCACCGAGAAGGAAAAGAACCGGATCTACCTCATCCGGCACTTCCTCGGCGACATGGCGCCGGAAGACGCGATGGCGTTCCTCCTCAAGCGCATGCAGCGCACGAAGAACAACGAGGAGTTCTTCCAGAAGATGGCCGAGGGCGAATGACGAACCCGCGCGGACGACTGATGGCGGTGGATCTCGGCGACCGGCGCCTCGGTCTCGCGATCAGCGACCCGACCGGCACCATCGCATCGCCCGCGGGATTCATCGAGCGCCGCGCGGGAAAGCGCCCGCCGCTCACGGCCCTCCTCGCGAAGGCGGCGGCACTCGAGGCGAGGGGTTTCGTCGTCGGACTTCCGCTCGACGCGAACGGAGCGGAGACCCCGCGCACCGAGGAGGCGCGGCGGCTCGCCCTGGAGCTCTCCACGCGCACCGGGCTGAACGCGCGGCTCGTGGACGAGCGGTTCACGACCGCCGCCGCCCTGCAGGCGATCAGGGAGATGGAGGGCTCCACGCGCGGCCGAAAGGGTGACGTGGATTCGATGGCGGCCACCCTGCTCCTCCAGCACGCGCTCCGGCTCGCCGAGAACGAGGAGGGGTCGAGGTGAGAGCGCGCGCCATCCTTCCGCTGGCCGCAGCCGCCCTCGCGGCGGCGTGCTCGTCGGCATCGGGGCCGGGCGTGCAGCTCACCATCCGGAAGGGATCGTCGTTCCGCGAGGCGGCCGATTCGCTCTCCGCGCACGGACTCGTGCGCTCCTCCCGCGTGTTCTCGCTGTACGCGAAGCTGCGGCGGCGCGACCGTTCGCTGCGATGGGGCACGTACGTTTTGCGGCCCGGCATGTCGTGGGAACAGATGCTCGACGCCCTGCGCCTTGGCCGCGGCGTGGTGCACGTGGTCACGATTCCCGAAGGACTGTCGATCGCCGACATCGAGCCGCTGCTCATCGACTCGCTTCAGGTCACGCAGGACTCACTCGACGCCGCCGTGCGCGACACCGCGCTCCTGCACCGGCTCGACGTGCCCACGCCGACGCTCGAGGGCTATCTCTTTCCGGACACATACACCTTCCCGGACAAGACGACGGCCCGCGAAGCGGTGCGCATGATGGTCGACGAGTTCGAGAAGGCCTGGAAGCCGGAGTGGACGGAGCAGGCACGGGCCATGAAGCTCACCCGGCACGACATCGTCACGCTCGCAAGCATCGTCGAGCGCGAGGTGCGCCGCGACGAGGAGCGACCGGTGGTGGCAGCGGTGTATCTCAATCGCCTGAAGATCGGGATGCCGCTGATGGCGGACCCGACGATCACGTACGCGCTCGGGAAGAAGCCTGGACGCGTGCTGCTCAAGGACCTGCGCGTGAAGTCGCCGTACAACACCTATCTCCGGGCGGGGCTTCCACCGGGCCCGATCGCGTCGCCCGGCGCCGCGAGCATGCGCGCTTCACTGCATCCGGCAAAGGTGCCGTACAAATTCTTCGTCGCGGCGCCGGACGGACATCATGAGTTCCGGAGGACGTACGCGGAGCATCTCGAAGCGATACGGATGGTTCGGGGGCAAAAGAAGGATTCCCTGAAACCCTGACGGCAACGCTGTCAGACGACAGCGATCGGTGAACAGCTCTCAGAGAACGGCCCCATGACCGATCGGTGCGCGGATCGGCAATGAGGCCTTTGTCTGATGGCTCCGGTTTTCTGACAGCTGTCGCCTGACGTCGTTGCCGTTCAGTCGTTCAGTCGTTCAGTCGGAGAGCAGATCCTTCCGCAGCAGCACCGCATCCCTCAGATACGCATGCTTCATCTCATTCCTCGCCCGCGAGGTCTCGACGTGGAGCATCACGCGGACGCAGCGCGGCAGCGATCCCGGCACGGCAAGCTCCTGCGCGCAGAGCAGCGGCACGTCGTCCCAGCCATACACGCGAGCCGCGTGCGCCGGGAACTCACTCACGAGATCAGGTGTCGCCGTGAAGACGGCGCTGATGATCTCGCCGGGAGTGAGGTCGTTGTCCTCCATGAGCACTTCGAGCAGTTCCTGGACACCCTCGCGAATCAGGAGGGGGTCGTCTCGTTCGACGGTGGTGGCGCCGCGAAGGGCTCGGATGGTGCGGGGCATGTCCGCAATTGTGCGGGTATGGACGGATTGCCCGCAACCGCGGGTAATCCGTACTTGGTCATTGGTCGTAGGTTGTTGGCCCTTGCATCGGCGGCGCCGAACGGAACCGTGCCGCAGCCAACGACCGACAACCAACGACCAACAACCGATTACTCGCTGCTTGCGTTAAGTTCTTTCCATGCACCCCCCCGCCGTCATCTCCGCCCGTGGTGCCCGCCGCTGGCACGGCGGGCATCCGTGGGTGTTTCGCTCCGATGTCGTTCAGCCCCCCGACTCGCCGCCGGGCGCGGTTGCCGTGCGCGATCAGCAGGGACGGTCGCTCGGCTGGGCCCTCTGGAGTCCGGCGTCCGAGATATCCCTGCGACTTCTCGACAGCGACCCCGATGCGCTGATCGGCGAAGGCTGGTGGCACGCGCAGATCGCCCGCGCCATCGCGAGGCGCGAACCGCTCGCGGAGAGTGCGAACGCGTACCGCCTCGTGTATGGCGAGGGCGACGGCCTTCCGTCGCTGGTTGCCGACCGCTACGACCGCTGGGTCGTCGTGCAGCTGCTCTCGGCCGGACTCGAGGCGTTTCGCGACGAGATCATCGAAGCCATCCGGTCGCTCACGGGCGCCGAGGGAGTCCTCGCCCGCAACGACGCGTCGGTGCGCTCGCGCGAAGGGCTCGCACGGCTCGTGGAGCCGCTCTGGGGCGAGGTTCCGCAGGAGATCGAGGTGCAGGAGCACGGCGTGCGATATCTCGCTGCACCGCACACAGGGCAGAAGACGGGCGCATTCCTCGACCAGCGCGAGAACCGTGTGCTCGCGGGTTCGATCGCGAAGGGAAGCGCGCTGGACGTGTTCAGCTATCACGGCTCGTTCGCGCTTCATCTCGCCCGGAACGCCGCCGACGTCACGGCCGTGGACAGCTCAGCCGAGGCGCTCGAGCGCGCGAGCGAGAACGTCGCGCTCAACGGATTCACGAACGTCTCGCTGGTGCAGGCCGACGCGTTCGAATTCCTTCGCGAGCGTGAGAAGGCCGGGGCGCGATACGGCACCATCGTGCTCGATCCTCCGGCCTTTGCCAAGAACAAGGCCTCGCTGGAGGGGGCGATCCGCGGCTATCGCGACGTCAACCTCCATGCGATGCGCCTGCTCGACACGGGCGGCCTGCTCTACACGGCGAGCTGCAGCTACCACGTCTCCAAAGCGCTCTTTCTCGAGATGCTTCAGGACGCGGCCGCCGCGGCGGGTCGCCGCATGGTCCTGCGAGCCATCACGGCCCAGCCGCTCGACCATCCCGAGGTCATCACGATTCCGGAGACGGGGTACCTGAAGGGCGCCTTGCTCGAGGCCGCGGATTGAGAGTTCGCGAGATCCAGCGCTCGCTGGCGATCATCCTCGTCGCGAACCTCGTGGTCGTCGCGGTGAAGATCGTGGTGGCGGTGCGCACCGGCGCGCTCTCGGTGCTTGGCGCGACGGTGGAGTCGGCGCTCGACGCCATGAACAACGTGGTCGCGATGTCGCTGGTCGGACTCGCCGCGATCGGACCCGACGAAGATCATCCGTACGGCCACGACAAGTTCGAAACGCTCGGCGCGCTCGTCATCGTCGGCTTCCTCTCCATCTCCTGCTTCGAGCTGGTCCGCAATGCGGTCACACAGCTCTTGCACCAGCAGCTTCCAGAGGCGGCGGGCCCCCTCGAACTCGCACTGCTCGGTTCCACGGCATTCGCGAACGTCTTCGTCGTGTGGTACGAGCGCCGGCGCGGTCGCGAGCTCGGCAGCGCCCTGCTGCTGGCCGACGCGGCGCACACGGGCGGCGACATCTTCGTCACGGTGCTCGCGTTCGTCGCCCTGCTGCTGACGCGTGCCGGATACGGCTTCATCGATCCCTGGCTCGCGCTGATCGTCGCCGGCGTGATCGCCTTCAGCGGCTACCAGATCCTGCGCGTGACCGTGCCGATTCTCGTGGACCAGCGCGCCGTGGACCCCGCGGAGATCCGGCGCGTGGTGGGGGCCATCCCCGGTATCCTCCGCGTGCCCAACGTGCGATCGCGCACTTCCGCATCGGGGACGCTGTTCGCCGAGGTGACCATCACCTGTAACGGCGCGCTGTCCGTCGCGCGGGCGCATGAACTGGCCGACGCGGCCGAGCGGGCGATCCGCGACGCGCTCGGCACAGCGGACGTAACCGTGCACGTCGAGCCCGGCTGACATAGCTTGCTAGCGTGAACTCCATGCGCGCCCACTCGCTCGTGAACCCCGCGTCATGACCGTGCACGATCCGAAGTCGCTGCGGCACGAGTACTCGCTCTACCTGGAGCGCGAGATCGAGGCGTACAAGGAGTCCGTGTCGCGCGAGCACTTGTGCGGCATCGCGGACTTCGCGCAGAAGGCGCTGGAAGGCGAGCTGCAGCTTGGCATGCGCGACGTGCTCCTCGCCGCCGAGGTCGATCGCATCATCGCGAAGCGCCTGAAGATTCCGAGTTTCGAGGCGTGGCGCCGCCGCCGGATGAAGAACGCGTCGGAGCCCAAGCGTCCCGAATACTGGGGACTTCGCTCGGACACGCCGCTCGCGCAGGCGATCAACTCGGCGTCGCTGCATTCGCGCGTCGTCGTCTCCGGTGCGCGCGTGCAGGGCTCGGCGCTCTACCTCGCGGCCAACGGCTGCCAGGTCACCGCGATCGAACCGGAGCGCGATGTCGTGGAGCGTGTGCTCCACGCGGCCGAGGAAGCCGGGCTCGAGTCGCGCGTCCGCGGACTCGCAACGGAACTTCGCGAGTGGCGGCCGGATGGTCAGCTCGCCGCGGTCATCTGCACGCCGGCGGCATTCGCGGGACTCTCGGCGAGCGAGCGCGAAAAGGTGATCGCCGTGCTCCAGACCGCCACGGCCGACGGCGGTGTGCATCTCGTCGAGACGATCGTGGCCGGCCAGGAGGCGATCTCGGAAGAGGAACTGCGAGCGCAGTATTCCAGCTGGGACGTGTCGTTCGTTCAGGAGCCTGGCGCCGCAAGAACATTCGTCGCCCGCAAGGCGGTCATGTAGCGGATTGACACGTTTGTTGCTTCTTGGCGTGTCTATATGCAACAGCCGGGCCTGGTCGGGCCGGCCGTTTTGTTTTCAACCCATTGATACATCAGGTTTTATGTCGAGTGTGTAGCTGGCACCCGACATGCAAAGTCCTTGTTTCAACGATACCAGCATCCATCTAATAGAAGGCGCGCGCGCAGAGCGCAGCCAAGAGCAGAACGGAGGTCACGATGGCAAAGATTCGTCCCGCGGAAATCGAGCAGGAGCCGGTCGGAATCGTCATTTCGCGGGGAAGTCGCGCGGAGCAGACGCCGAGGCTTACCGAGTATGTATGGGGTCCGGCCCCGGAGCCGGAGACCAGCGGAGAGATGGTGGCGGCTTAAGAGACGGCAGACGGCAGACGGCAGACGACGGACGGCAGGTTGGACGGCGGAGGGCAGACGGCGGATCACTTGCCATCTGCCCTTTGTTTCGTCCGCCGTCCGTCGCCTGCCGTCTGCCGTCTTAAAACAACAAACGGGGAAACCGGCCGAAGCCGATTTCCCCGTTTGTTGTTGAAGCGGCCTACTTCTTCTTCGCGGCCTTCTTCTTTCCAGCCTTTTTCTTGGCCTTTTTCTTGGCAGCCATGGTTCAATCTCCTGTGAAGGAGTGGATTGCCCTGGCGATCCCCCGGTGGATCGCTGGGTCTCAGAACCGCTTTCTCGCGGCCCTGACTACACGGCCTCCGAGAGGCTCGTGAAGTTGAAGTCCCGCACCTTGATCGACGGCATCACGATCGAGCCGCCTTGTTCGGTGCCGGCGAGACGCTCGGCCTTTCCGAGCGCCTCCAAATTATTAAGCATGAACAGCGGTGATTCGTTGAATCGAAAGTTCTGAGCACTGCGCGAAACCTTTCCATTCTCGATCAAAAACGTTCCATCGCGTGTCAGACCTGTGTACAGAATTGTGCGTGGATCGACTTCGCGCAAGTACCAAAGTCGCGTGACGAGAATTCCGCGCTCCGTTCCCCGGATCATTTCATCGATGCTCGCGGAGCCTCCCGACATCTTCAAAGAGCTCGGCGCGCCCGTTGGTTGCTTGCCCTGTTTCTTCGCCCAGAAGCGCGAATAATACAATTGTTTCAGCGTTCCGTTGTCGATCCACACCTGTCGCGCGATCGGAAATCCTTCGCCGTCGAACGGCTGCGCGAGCAACTGCGGATCGGCGGGATCCGAAAATATCGTCACTCGGTTATCGACGATCTTCTCCCCGGTTTTGTTACCGCCGCCCTGTTTCACGAACGGCGAGCGCCCTTCGTCCGACGTGCGCGCGTCCGCGTAATTTCCGACGAGTTGCACGAGGTCGCCCACCGCCTGTGCCTCTAGAATCACGGTGTAGCGGCCGGGTTCGACCTTCTGCGGATTCCGCGACGCGCGGGCCTTGTCGATCGCGCGCTTCGCGACCGCGGCGAAGTCGATCTGCTTCCAGTCCGGATGATCGGCCGCGGCCCATCCCGAGCCCGTGCCGTCCTTCGTGCGAACGGTGAGGGTGTAGTTCGAACTCGTCGTGCGGAAGTACGCGAACATTCCTTTTTTGTTCGCGACGGACGTCATGCCGGCGCCGGCGATGAGGAATCCGGCGGCGGTCACGTCACCCGCGGCGCGCGCGGGTTCGAGCGCGGAAAGTGCGGCCTTCGCGCGCTCTCCGGCGGTCAGTGCGGCGGTCGAATCGAACCACGCATTGACCGAAACATATTTTTGCGGATCGAGCTCCGGCATCGATTCCGGATCGTCCGGCGCGAGCTTCGCGAGCCGCTCGGCCTGCTCCACGGTGCGCTTCAGCGCTTCGTCCGAGAGGTCGTTTGTGGTCACCACCGCGTGTTTCGGACCGTACGCGGCCTGCACCGCGACGTTCGCGTCGACGATCGAGCCCGCGGTGGACATCTGATTCGCCGCGAATCGCACGTTGGTGTTCAGGCCGGCATTGATCGTGACGTTGATCGCGTCGGCTTTGGACATCTTCACGATCTTCTCGGACAGGGCCTGGGCGGCTTCACGCGAAAGGCCGCCGTCGCCGGGCGCCATGAGGGCATCGAGCAGGCGTTTCGGGGATGACGTCATGATTTCCTCCCCGTGTTGATCACGTTGACCTGCTTGAAGCGCGAGGGCACCGCCCCATGGCTCACGCCGTTCACCTGGCCGGGCTGTCCTTTGCCGTCGAAGAACGACCCGCCGAGCTTGTAGCTCGACTTGCCGCCGATCATGTCCATCGAGTTCCAGAAGTCCGGCGTGCGGATCTGGTAGGCGACGTCCTTGAGCATGCCGGCGATCTTGCCGCCCTTGATCTCATAGAACACCTGGCCGCCGAACTGCGCGTTGAAGCGCTGCTGGTCGATCGAAAACGAGCCGTCGCCGATGATCAGGATTCCCTTGTCCGTCGCGGCGATGAGATCCTGCTGCGACTTGTCCTCCTTTCCGGGAAGCAGCGACACGTTCGGCATCCGCTGGAACGAGACGCTCGACCATGAGTCGGCGTACGCGCAGCCGTGCGAGCGTACCGGCTTCCCCTGCTTGTCGTACCACCATTTCAGCCACGATGCCTGTTCGCGCGTGGTCTGGTAGTCGTTCACGATTCCGTCCTTGATCAGGAGGAAGTCGTCCGGCTGCACACCGTCGTCGTCGTATCCGATGGTGGAAATCGCGCCGTCCTGCGAGCGATCGCCCTGGATGTTCATGAAATCGGGACCGTAGCGGAACTTCCCGAGCTTGTCCTCGGGCGGTGAGACGAAGCTCGTGCCTGCGTAGTTGGCCTCGTAGCCCAGTGCCCGGTCGAGCTCGGTCGGATGACCGATGGACTCGTGAATCGTGAGCCAGCTGTTCGACGGATCGAGGACGAGGTCGTAGCGCCCCACGTCCACCGGCTTCGCCGTGAGCTTTTGCGCGGCCTCCTCGGCCCACTTGCGCGAGTTGCCGGGAATGTCGCACTGGAGGACGTATTCCCAGCCGCGTCCCATCGGCGCTGCCTCGACGCCCTGCCGGTTCTGGAAGTCGCTGAAGTCGTCCGCGACGGCCGTCGCGGTGAAGAGCGGCCAGCTGCGGATCAGCGTCTGCGTGATGACGGAACCGTCGGTGTTTGCGTAGTTCCTGTCCTGCTTCACGAAGAAGAGGATGGAGTTCACGTATTTGACCTTCGGCACCTTCAGCGCTTCGGCGTTGGCCTTGAGGAGCAGGTCGACCTTGGCCTCGAGCGGCACGTCCCACGGATCGGTCGTGTACGCGCTCTTCCAGGTCGCATTCGGGAACGCGGGCGCCGGCGCGAGTTCCACGGGCCGGTCGCGCGCGATGCGGTTCGCCTTCGCGATCGCGACGGCTTCGCGTGCGGCCGCGGTCACGTTCTCGGTCGACAGGTAGCGCGTGGCGGCGAATCCCCAGCAGCCGTCGACGAGCGCGCGAACGCCGCAACCGAGGGTGTCGGTATCGACGACGTTCACGATCTGGTGTTCACGCGTGACCACGAAGTTCTGGCGGAAGCGGGCGATGCGCGCGTCGGCCCACGACGCGCCCGCGGATTTCGCGGCGTTGAGCGCTTCCATCATCAGTTCTTTGGGAGCGCCGCTCTCGAAGCGCTCGACCTCGCGCGACGCGGCGGCGAGCGGTGCGGCATCGGCGCTCCGCGGCATCGCAGAGACCATCGCGAGGGCGGCGCCGGCGGCGCCCGTTTGCTTGAGGAACTGTCGACGATCTGTCATTCGGTCACACGGTCCTGAAGACGCGGTGGCCGATCGAGTCGCGGATCTCGATCAGGAATTGCCGTAGGCGGGGGAGGTTCGCGGCGGCATGAGTCGATGGCATTCGTCATCGACTATACGATGACGCCGCGCACAGGGCAAAGGGTTTCTCGCCCCCGAAATCGCGATTGAGACAACGGTGACGATCGACGGGTCGCTGCTCACCCGTCACCCGTCGCTATCTGTTGACGATGTCCTTCTTCAGCGAGGCGAAGATCACGACGAGCTCATTGCGCTCGCGGTCGGCGATCTGGAATCGCGTGACGGTCTCGTTCAGGTGTCCGGTGAACGCGTTCCAGGTGTCGTTCGTGATTTCCATCCGCGCGTGCACCGATTTCATGTCCTTGCCCGAATAGGTGCAGCCTCCGCCGGTGGCGGAGCAGAGCAGCTCGATGACGTGCTGGCGAATGCGTTGGAGGTCGGCGGTCGAAAGTCCCTTGAAGAACGGGATGATCACGGGATCGTTTGTCGCACGACCGAGAAAGTCGTCGGCAAATGCGCTGATGCCGTCGGATCCGCCCAGCCGGCTGTAGAGCGACGCTCCCGGCCTGGAAGACGAGGCCCGCGCAAAAACAGTGGCGGAAGCGGCTGGCGCGGATTCGGCGGCGGGCGCCGGGCTGCCGCCCATGCCTGAGCGAGGCGGAAAGAGAAAGGCGCATCCGGCCAGTATGAGCGGCAGCACGACGATGCCGGCTCGTGCGTGAGCGCGTCGGATCCAGCGGGCGTCGAGCGTCATCGGGCGATCCTCGTCGATTGGGGCGTCCTCGTAACGGGCAGCCATCCCCGCCCAACATTGACGAATTGTACGGGGATACGTGACAGCCGGATTCACCCGCACTTTCGCCAGCGTTTGCAGCAGGTGAGTTTTCATCCATGAAAGCTCTCGTGAAAGAGTCCCCCGCTGTGGGATTCGTGCTCAAGGATGTCCCGGTTCCGACGATCCGGGACAATGAAGTGCTCATCCGCGTCCGCCGCGCCGGCGTGTGCGGCACCGACGTTCACATTCACGAATGGGACGACTGGGCGCGCGGGCGATGCAAGCCGCCGTTCACCGTCGGCCACGAGTTCGCCGGCGAGGTCGCGTCGGTGGGATCGCTGGTCACCGACGTGAAGGTCGGCGACCGCGTGACCGCCGAGGGACACATCGTGTGCGGCCGCTGCCATCTCTGCCGCACCGGCAACGGGCACGTCTGCCCGAACACGAAGATCATCGGCGTGGACCGCGACGGCTGTTTCGCGGAGTTCATCGCGATGCCGGCGACGAACGTGTGGCACCTGGACGACGACGTGTCGTTCGAGGTCGGCGGTATCCACGATCCCATGGGAAACGCGTTCCACACGGCGCTGCACGGAACCGAGCTTCCCGGCTCGACGGTCCTCGTCACCGGGTGCGGCCCGATCGGAATTTTTGCGGTTGGCATCTGCCGGGCGGCAGGAGCCTCGCGGATCATCGCGAGCGACGTGAACCCGAAGCGCCTGGAACTGGCGCGCGCGATGGGCGCGCACGATGCCGTGCATCCGAAGGACGCCGACGCCGCCGTGAGGGCCGCGACCGACGGACTCGGCGTGGACATCGTGCTCGAGATGAGCGGCGTCCCAGCCGCGATCCACCAGGCCTTCGCGCTGGTGAGGGTCGGCGGCCGCGTGCAGATCCTCGGGATTCCCGCCAAGCCGATGGAGCTCGATCTCGCGAAGGAGATCATCTTCAAGGG
>PMYN01000133.1 GCA_003171215.1 Gemmatimonadota bacterium
CACGTCTTCGCTCATCGCAGTCCAGCGGGCGGCGGCAGTCGCAACGCGAGACGCGTGTCGGAGTGCGTGGCCATGGCCTGGTCGAGGAGTGCCGCCCAGCGGCGGTCGAGCATCGGATGCTCGCCCGTGGGCGATGGCGGATGAATCACGACCTGTGTGTCGGCGCTCGCGCCGTGTGCCTGTTCGATGACGCGCAGCACCTGTCCGTCCGACGTGTCGTCGCGCGGACAGAGCACAAGGGCGTGCGCGCACTTCGCACGCGCGGCCTCCGCGATCGTCTCGATCACGTGCGCGAGCGTGGCATCCGGCACCCAGAACTCGACGGTCACCTGCGCGAGCGCAAGGAACGGGGCGAGCGTCTTGAGCGCTTCCGGACGCTGGCCGTCGGTGTCGAGGATCACGGGAATCGGCGGCTTGGCCATCTCGAGCGCTGCGATCAGGAACGCCTGGTTCGCGAGCGGATCACGTCCGCCGATGGATATCGAATGGAATCTCGAACGCGCAAGCTGGCGCTCCAGTTCGCGCACGAGCGCCGCTGCCGTGTACATCGTGGCCGTTTCCGCCTCGCCGGCGAAGCGCACGAACAGCTGCCGCCGTCCAACCCATACGCCCTGTGCCTGGACGCCGGCCGGTACTCCCGCCAACGCTGCCGCTGCCATCGGTGTGCCCGTCATCGCGTTTCTCCGGAGTCCTTCGGCCTCAGGGCCAATTGCACGATCCGCTCGCACAGTTCTGGGAACGTGATCCCCGCGACTGCAGCCGCCTGGGGAATCAGGCTCAGCTTCGTCATCCCCGGAAGGGTGTTCGCTTCCAGACAGTAGAATGTTCCGTCTTCCGTCATCCGGAAGTCAATGCGCGCATAGCCCGAGAGCTTGAGCGCCCTGAACGCCAGCAGGGCCTGCTCCTGCACAGCATGGGCTTCGGCGGTCGACAGTTTCGCCGGGAATTCCTCGCGGGCCATGCCGGGCGTGTACTTGCATTCGTAGTCGTAGATTTCGTGCTTGGGGATGATCTCCCCTACGGGAAGTGCCTCGTCGCCAAGAACCCCGACCGTGAGCTCGCGTCCGGCGATGAACTGTTCGATCATCACTTCGTCGTCGTAGTTGCGCGCCTCGGCGATCGCCGCCTGCAGATCGGCGCGCTTCTTCGCGAGCGTGAGTCCGACCGTGGAGCCTTGCTTCGACGGCTTCACGATGACCGGGAGTCCGAGCGTCGAAACGATGTCGTCGTCATTCGCCGGCGCCATCAGCCATTCCGGCGTGCGCACGCCCGCCTCGCGAAAGAGCCGCTTGGACAGATCCTTGTCCATCGCGAGCGCGCTCGCGAGGTGTCCGCTGCCGGTGTACGGGACTCCGGTGAGATCGAGGAGCGCCTGCAGCGTGCCGTCCTCGCCATGCCCGCCGTGCAGCCCGATGAACACAACCTCGGCGTCTCGATGTGCGCCGAGTCCGCCGAGTCCGCGGACCGTCGCCGGAAGCGTCTCCGACGACAGGCGCGCCAGCGCGCCCTGCTCGGGCGGCAGTGCGTGCATCACGGGGCCCGCAAGCATGTCATGCTCGTCTCTTTCGGTGAGTGCGCCCCGCACCGTATCGACCGCTGTCACGGTGTGCCCGCGCGAACGCAGGGCCTCCGCCACGCGGAGCCCGGACGCGAGCGACACGTCGCGCTCCGCCGAAGTACCACCCATCAGCACCGTGATCCTCACCTCAGCGCGCCATCAGGTAGTGCAGCATGTCGGAGCGCGTCACGATGCCCCGGATCTCGCCTTTCTCGCGCACAAGCACCGCCGGGTTCGATTTCGACAGGAGCTTCACGATGGCGTCCATCGAATGGTCGGCATCCACGACCGGGAACGGCGAGTCCATCGTGTCGCCGACCGTCTGTTCCAGCACCTTCACGTCCTCGAGGCCGCGCACGCTCAGCACGCTCTCGCTCACCGACCCTACGCAGTTGCGGCCGTCCATCACCGGCAGCTGCGACACGTCGTGCAGGCTCATGAGCCGCAGTGCCTGCCGCACCGTTGCGCCGGGCGCGGTGCCGATCACGCCGGTAGGTGACCGCTCGCCCTTCACGTCGAGCAGGTGTCCCAGCGTCACCTTCTCCACGTCGAGCATCTGGTTCTCGCGCATCCACTCGTCGTTGTACAGCTTCGAGAGATAGCGCTCGCCGGTGTCGCAGAGGAACGTCACGACGCACGCATCGGGATCGTTCACGCGCCGCGCGACGCGCAGCGCCACGTGCGCGAGCAGTCCCGACGATCCGCCCGCAAACAATCCCTCCTCTCGCGTGAGCCGGCGCGCCATCGCGAAGGCTTCGCGGTCGGAAACCGTCTGAAATTCATCGATGAGGCGCAGGTCGAGCGTGTCCGGAATCTTGTCCTGGCCGATTCCCTCGACCTTGTACGGCACGCCTTCAATCTTGTTCGTGCCGCCGCTTCGCCAGTACTCGGCAAGGATCGATCCCACCGGGTCACCGCAGACGACCTGAATCTTCGGATTCTTTTCCTTGAGGTATCGCCCCACACCAGTGATGGTGCCGCCCGTTCCGGCGCCGGCGACGAGGTGCGTGATGCGCCCGCCCGTCTGCTCCCAGAGTTCCGGCCCGGTCGTCGCATAGTGCGCGTCCGGATTCGCCTGGTTGTAGAACTGGTTCGCGAGGATCGCGTTCGGCGTTTCATGCGCGATGCGCTTCGCCGTCATCACGTAACTGTCCGGATGGTCGGGAGGCACGGCGGTCGGCGTGATGACGACTTCCGCCCCGTACGCCTTCAGGAGCCGGACTTTTTCCTGCGACATCTTGTCCGGCATCGTGAAGATGCACTTGTAGCCCTTGAGCGCGGCGGCGATCGCCAGTGCGACGCCTGTGTTGCCGCTCGTACCCTCGACGATCGTGCCGCCGGGCTTGAGCGATCCGTCGCGCTCGGCGCGCTCGATGATCGGCATGCCGATCCGGTCCTTTACCGAGCCGCCGGGATTGAAGGTCTCGGCCTTTGCCCATACCGGCGTCCGGATACCGCGCGTGACCCGCGTCAGCCGGATCATCGGCGTCCAACCAATCGTCTCGAGGACGGAATCGTAGACCCGGAGGTCGCGCACGGTGTCTGGCATCGCGGGAATCTACGCCCGCGCCGCAGCGGGGGCGACGGCACGGGCGTCGGTCCCCGGCTCCGTGCGCGCTTCCGCCGTCAGTTGCGCCAGGAGCGCGAGCGCCTCGAGCGGTGTCAGCGTGTTCACGTCGATGTCGCGCAGCCGCTCGACGACCGGATGCGGCCGGTCGCTCGCGAAGAGTCCGAGCTGGTCGCCCGTGCCACGTGGCGCGCGCGCCGCGACGCCCGCCTTGCCGCTCAGCGCCGCGACGAGTTGTTCGCCCTCGAGCAGCTTGAGCAGCGCGCGGGCCCGCGCGATAACCGGCTGCGGAAGGCCCGCAATCCGCCCGACCTCGATACCGTACGACCGGTCCGCACCGCCGGGCTTGAGCCGGTGCAGGAACAGGATGCGGTCGCCGCTCTCGCGCACGTCGACGTTAAAGTTGCGCACCGACCCGAATTCGTCGGCGAGCTGCGTAAGCTCGTGGTAGTGCGTCGCGAACACCGTCTTGCAGCCGATCCGTTCGTGCAGGTGTTCGCTGACGGCCCACGCGATGCTCACCCCATCCCACGTGCTGGTTCCACGACCGATCTCGTCGAGCAGCACGAGGCTCCGCGCCGTGGCCGTGTGAAGGATGGCGCTCGTCTCGGACATCTCCACCATGAACGTGCTCTGGCCGCGCACGAGGTTGTCGCTCGCGCCCACGCGCGTGAACACGCGGTCGGCGATCCCGACCCGCGCACGTGAGGCCGGGACGAAGCTTCCCATCTGAGCCATCAGCACGAGCAGGCCGATTTGTCGCAGAATGGTGCTCTTGCCGGCCATGTTCGGCCCGGTAAGGATGATCATCCGCGCGTCCACGGCGAGCCGCACGTCGTTCGGGATGAACTGGTCGCGCGGCATCATCCGCTCCACCACCGGGTGGCGGCCCGCAGTGATCTCCAGATCGAACCCTTCCCCGATCTCCGGCCGCACGTACGACTCGCGGCTCGCCACTTCGGCGAGCGTCCCCAGCACGTCGAGCTGCGCGAGCGTGCCCGCGACCCGCTGCAGCCTGCCGATCTGTGCGCCGATCCGTGCGCGCAGCGCGTCGAACAGCTGCCGCTCGAGCACGTCGATGCGCTCCGTGGCGTGCAGCACCTTCTCCTCGAACTCCTTCAGCGCCGGTGTCACGTAGCGCTCGGCGCCGGTCAGCGTCTGTCGACGCTGATAATCCTCGGGCACGAGGTGGCTGTTCGCGTTCGTGATTTCGATGAAGTAGCCGAACACCTTGTTGTATCCGACCTTCAGCGAACCGATCCCCGTGCGCTCGCGTTCCGCCGCCTGCAGCGACGCGATCGCGTCCTTGCCGCCGGTCGCGATCGCGCGCAGCTCATCCAGCGCCGCGTCCACGCCGTGCGCGACCGTCTCACTCTCGCCGATCGAGACCGGCGGTCGCTCCACGAGCGAACGCTGGATTTCGGCCGCGAGGTCGGCGCACGAATCCCACGACCGCTGGATCTCTGCGAGCACGCCAGCCACTCGCATCCGCTGCAGCGCCGCGTCCACCTGCGGCAGCCGAGCCAACGAATCACCGAGCGCCCGAACATCGCGAGGGTTGGCGCGCAGGGCGGCGGTTTTTCCCGCAAGTCGCTCCACGTCGCGCACGCCGTCGAGCGCGGTGCGCAGCGCGGCGCGCGCGATCGCGTCGTGCACGAGCGCATCCACCGCATCGAGCCGCGAATTGATGGCCGCGAGATCGGTGAGCGGAGCCAGCACCCACTGTCGCAGCAGGCGCGCGCCCATCGGCGTTTGCGTGCGATCGAGAACGCCAAGCAGCGTGCCGGCGGTATCGCCCCCACGCAGCGACTCCACGAGTTCGAGGTTGCGGCGCGTCATTTCGTCGATCGGCATCACGCCGCCCGGACGCTCGACGATCGGTCGCGCGAGGTGTGGCATGCCCGCCGGCAGCAACTCTCGCAGGTAGCGCATCAGTGCGCCGGCTGCGCCGACCGCCTGCGCGTCGCCATTGCCGATACCGAATCCTTCGAGCGAGCGCACGGAAAAATGTTCGGCGAGTGCCTCCTCGGCTGTCGCCGTCTCGAACTCCCATGACTCGCGTTCGGTCAGCAGAACGTCGAGTCCACGCACTAAATCCTGCGCGGCATCCTGACCAGCGGCTACCAGTACTTCGCGCGGAGAGAGTCGCGCCAATGTCGCTGTAATGTCTTGTTGATGTACGGTAAATAGACGAAATTCACCAGTGGACACATCGACAGCGGCGATCCCAATCTTGTCGCCGGTGATATGAACCGCGCACAGGAAGTTGTTTCGCGTGCCATCCAACAGGTCGTCCGAAAAGGCCGCGCCCGGAGTCACCGTCTCGACCACGGCCCGCCGCACGATTCCCTTGGCGAGTTTCGGATCTTCCACCTGCTCGCAGATCGCGACGCGGAATCCCTGCTGCACCAAGCGGCGCAGATACTCGCTCACCGCGCGGACCGGCACTCCGGCAAGTGGCACCTCGGCGGAACCACCATTATTGCGCGACGTGAGCGTCAGTCCGAGGACTCGCGACGCAGTTTCCGCGTCCTCGTAGAACATCTCGTAGAAATCGCCCATCCTGAAAAACAGGATCGCGTCCCTGTGCCGCGCCTTGATGTCCCGGTACTGCTGCATCAGCGGCGTCGCCGAATCCCGGCTCACGGCTTCTCTGCCTCCACGACGATAGCCGTGATCTTCGCGTCCTTGAGCTTTGCAACCAGGTCAACCGCCTCCGCGCGCCGCGCGTACCGTCCAACCCGGACCCTGAACGGTTTCTCGTTCGTCACCCGCGCCTCGTAGCCACGATCGCTCAACTTCTTCGCGAGACGCTGCGCATTCTCGGGCGAGTCGTAAGCCGCGACCTGTGCCGACCAGCCGGGGCCCTTCGTTTTGGGAGCTGCGGCTTTCGGCGCCTCCTTCTCAAGCGGCGCCTTTGCGTCCTTCTTGGGCAATACCTTTGCCTTCTTCTTCGCGATGGTTTCGGCCTTCACGATCGAATCGGCCCGTGCGATGGAATCCGCCTTGGCCACCTTCATCACCTTGTCGATCGAATCCGCGCGCGCGGAATCGGCGGCGCGCTGCACCGCCACGCACGCACGCGAGTAGTAGGTGATCTGGTTCGCGAGCTCGACGTCCGACGGTGCGACGCGTGCCTTCGCCTCGGCGAGCGACGCGCATGCCGGCACGAGCGCGCCCTCGTCAAGCAGCACGCGGCCAAGCCAGTACGCGCTCTGCGCGCGCGACGCTCCACCCGGATGCTCGAGCGCGAGCCGCTCGAGGTACTGTTTTGCCGCGACGCGATCCCCGCGCGCGATCTCCATCTGCGCGAGCCGCAGCAGCGAATCCTCCGCGCGCGGTGAGATCGAATAGTCCACCGCGATCCGCAGATAGTCCTTCCGCGCCGTGTCGGCGGATTCCGCGATCGAGGCGCGCGCGAAGAGCGCGTCCACGTACGCGGGCGATCCCTCTTTCGCGGCGCCGAGCACGGAATCGGCGAGCGCGCGGCCGGCAGCGGCATTGCCGGTGCTCGCCAATCGCTGCACGCGAACGAGCACGGAATCGGTCGCGCCTCCTTGTGCGTGCGCGACCGGTGCGGCGGCAGCCAGCAGCAGTCCGGCAAGCAGCACGCGTATCGTGCGCATGCGCGGCATCAGCGCGCCATCACGCCGTCGCGCGCCGCCGCGCGCCGCGGGACGCCGGCCGTCATGGCGAGCAGCAGCGAGGTCAGCAGCTGCTCCTCCGACGAGATGCGCGTGTCTTTCAGCGCGATGTCCGCAGCCAGCAATAGCGAGATCGCGCGATCGACCGCTGCGTGGTCCCAGTGGCGCAGGGCGTGCACCCATGCCTTCACCGCCTCTCCCCAGGGCCGCCCGGCGATTGACGACGGATTCTCCTTCAGCAATCCGAACAGCTCGCGCTCGAACTGGTGCTGCGCGAGGCCTCGTTCGCGCGCGGCCAGCAACCAGCCGATCGCGAGTGTCTGGGTCGTCAGTGCCATCACGATCGAGACGCCGCTCGTCTTCGGCTGCGCGAGCACGCGCTCGAGCAAGGCGATGGCGTCCACGCTGCTTCGCTGCGCGACGAGATCCAGCAGGTCGCCGAGCGTTTCGCCATGCCGGACGCCGACGATCGCCTCGACTGCGGCCTCGCCGATCGCTGCTCCATTCGTGTAGCTGCGCAGCTTCTCGATCTCGCCCGAGAGCAGCGCGAGGTCGTTGCCCGTTGCGCTGCACAACAACTCCGCGGCGCGTGCCTCGATCGTCACGCCGAGTTTCGACGC